>NZ_VFTW01000039.1:0-41173 GCF_006440815.1 Mesorhizobium sp. B2-8-3 | reverse complement strand
GCCATCATCCATCTCGCTGCCGCCGTCATAAACTCACGATGAATCTCAACAAGCCCTAGAGCATGATGCCGAAAAGTATGAAGCGCTTTTCGGGCCACATCATGCTCTATCTCTTTGATTTAGAGCCGGATTCAGATTTCGGGTCAAACGGACCTGAAACCATCCGGCTCTAGCGCAAGCCTCCGAAAAGCGGAACGTTTTCGCCGGCTTGCCAAACGGGTGGGCGCGAGCGTCCAAAGACGCGCGCCGCCCGGGCGAGAAAACAATTGACGCAGAATTGTTTTTTCCCGATAAAAGACATTATCTTTAAATGGGCGCAAGTCAATCCGCCCGCATTCCCAGGATCACCCAGGACAGCCGCCCGTGACCATTGCAAACACCATCCTCCTCTCGCCCTCCGATAATGTCGCCGTCGCCAACGGGCGCATCGAAATTGGAACGTTATTGCCGGGCGGCGCCGCCGCGACCGCCGTGATCGAGCCTGGCCACAAGGTGGCGATCAAGCCGATCGCCGCGGGCGAAGCGGTGGTGAAATACGCGCAGGCGATCGGCCGCGCCACGCAAGCCATCGCGGCAGGCGAGCATGTCCACTCGCACAATCTGGTCTTCGAGAGCGGCCGCTTGCCGGTGGTGCCGCCGAGCGAGGCCGAGCACGCCACCGAGGCCGACCGCAAGCGCACCTTCATGGGCTACCGCCGCGCCGATGGGCGAGCCGGCACGCGCAACTTCATCGGCATCATCGCCAGCGTCAATTGCTCGTCGACCGTCTGCCACGCCATTGCGGACGAAGCCAACCGCACGCTTCTGCCGAAATATCCCGGCATCGACGGCTTCGTGCCGATCGTCCACGGCCAGGGCTGCGGCATGAGCGCCACCGGCGACGGCATGATGGTCCTGCACCGCACCCTTGCCGGTTATGCGCGCCACCCGAATTTCGGCGGCATCCTGATGGTGGGGCTGGGCTGCGAGGTCAACCAGCTCACCCTTTACGGCCAGAAGGGCGTGGCCGCCGGAAAACGCCATTTCAACATCCAGGAAGCCGGCGGTTCGCGCAAATCCGTCGAGAGGGCAATGGGCGTGCTGGCCGAGATCGCCGACGAGGTCGGCCACTTGCAGCGCGAGCCGATCCCGGTCTCGGAGATCGTCGTCGGCCTGCAATGCGGCGGCTCGGACGGCATGTCCGGCATCACGGCAAATCCGGCGCTGGGCGCCGCCGTCGATATCCTGGCCGGTTGCGGCGGCGTCGGCATCCTGTCGGAGACGACCGAAATCTACGGCGCCGAGCATCTGCTTGCCTATCGCGCCGCCTCGCCCGAGATCGCCGCCAAGCTCGACGGCTATGTGAAATGGTGGGAGGACCATACCGCCAAGCACGGCGCCTCGATCGACAACAACCCCTCACCCGGCAACAAGCGCGGCGGCCTGACCACGATTCTCGAGAAATCGCTGGGCGCCGTCGCCAAGGGCGGCCAGACACCGCTCAACGGCGTCTTCGGCTATGCCGAGAAGGTGTCGGGCAGCGGCCTGGTGTTCATGGACACGCCCGGCTACGACCCGGTCTCGGCCACCGGCCAGGTCGCGGGCGGCGCCAATGTCATCGTCTTCACCACCGGCCGCGGCTCCTGCTTCGGCTGCCGACCGACGCCGTCGATCAAGGTCGCCACCAATTCGACCATGTATCACCAGATGGAAGAGGACATGGACGTCAATTGCGGCGTCATCGCTTCGGGCGAGAAGACCATCGCCGGCATGGGCCGCGAGATCTTCGAGCTGATCATCGAGACGGCGTCCGGCCGCAAGACCAAGAGCGAGGCGTTCGGCTACGGTGACAACGAATTCGTGCCCTGGCATCTCGGCGCGACGCTTTAGTCGCAGGCCATTGTCGTGGAGGAAGCGCTGCCAGCAAGGAAGTCTGCCTTCATAATTGCGACCTCACGATGGAATGAATATTCCATATTGACAGTATCGTGAAATTATCGTTCCATACCGACAGGGAGGAACGGAAGCGCCCATGTGCTGCCAGGGAGGGGCCGGGCAAAGCTCACCCGGCATCACACAAACGGCACCAGACACCGCTTGCATCGACCATGGCGATGCATTATCAAAAAAAGGCATCTGTTTTTTATTGATAAAGTTCTGTTCGGGCCGCGCCTATCCAGACGGAGCTTCCGCAACCTTCACCAGGCGACTTTAGGGAGGAACCTAATGAAATTCGTGACCAGCCTTCTCAACCGCCGTGCCTTCGTGGCCTTGGCGGCCGCGTCGATGCTTGCCGGCGCGATGCATTCCGCGCCCGCTTCGGCGGCCGACGTGACCATTCCGATCATCGTCAAGGATACCACCTCCTTCTACTGGCAGATCGTGCTGGCCGGCGCGCGCAAGGCCGGCAAGGATCTCGGCATCAACGTGCCGGAGCTCGGCGCCCAGGCCGAAACCGACGTCAACGGCCAGATCTCGATCCTCGAGAACGCCGTCGCCAGCAACCCGGCCGCGATCGTCATCTCGCCGACCGAGTTCAAGGCGCTCGGCAAGCCGATCGACGAGGCGGCCTCCAAGGTCAAGGTCATCGGCATCGATTCCGGCGCCGACTCCAAGGCCTTCACCTCCTTCCTGACCACCGATAACGTCCAGGGCGGCCGCGTCGCCGCCGACGGTCTCGCCGCGGCGATCGGTGCCGCCAATGGCGGCAAGATCGAGGGCGACGTCGCGCTGATCACCAACGCCCCCGGCGCCGGCTCGCTCGAACAGCGCAAGCAGGGCTTCACCGAACAGCTCAAGGCAAAATATCCGGGCCTGAAGCTGGTCGCCGACAAATACGCCGACGGCCAGGCCACCACCGGCCTCAACATCGCCACCGACCTGATAACCGCCAATCCGAACCTCAAGGGCATCTTCGCGTCCAACCTGATAATGGCGCAGGGCGTCGGTCAGGCTGTCGCCGAGAACAACCTTGGCGGCAAGCTGGCGTTGGTCGGCTTCGACAGCGACGAGAAGCTGATCAAGTTCCTCAATGACGGCGTCATTTCCGCACTGGTCGTCCAGGATCCGTACCGGATGGGCTATGACGGCATCAAGACCGCTTTGGCCGCTTCCAAGGGCGAGAAGGTCGAGGCCAATGTCGACACCGGCGCCAATCTGGTGACCAAGGCCAACATGAAGGATCCCAAGATCGACGCGCTGCTCAACCCGAAGCTCAACTGAGCAACGTCGCTTGCAGTCGTTTCCGGGGCCTCGGCGCCCCGGAAACAGCCGTCACAGCGGCTTGGCAATTCGCCGGCTTGCTTTAGGCTCAGTCCTCAAGATGCGCGCCAGACGCATCGCTGTGTATCCAACGGTTAGGATCAATCTGGGAGGATTGTCATGACGTCGACGGCGCAGGACCTGCACCCCGCCCCCACGCTGGCGCCGGGCCGGACGATCCTCGAGCTCCACGGCCTGGAGAAGCGCTATCCCGGCACGCATGCGCTGAAGCCCGTGCATCTCGCGTTCAAGGCGGGCGAGATCCACGCCATCGTCGGCGAGAACGGCGCCGGCAAGTCGACCCTCATCAAACTTCTCACCGGCGTCATGCCGCGCACTTCCGGCGAGGTCATCTGGGAAGGCAAGCCGGCAGCCTTGGCCACACCGCATGAGGCGATGGCGCTCGGCATCAACGCCGTGCACCAGGAGGTCGTGCTTTGCCGTCACCTGACGGTCGCCGCCAACATGTTCCTTGGCGAAGAGGATTCGCGCTTCGGCATCCTCCAGCAGCGCGCCATGGTCAGGGAAGCGCAGAAGATCATCGACGATCTCGGCTTCGACCTGCCGGCGCATGTCGTGCTCGGCGACCTCACCATTGGTCAGCAGCAATTGATCGCCGCCGCCCGCGCCACCGTGCGCGGCACCAAATTCCTGATCTTCGACGAACCCACCGCCTACCTCACCCGCAAGGAAGCCGACCAGTTGTTCACGCTGATCCGACGGCTGAAGGGCGAAGGCGTCACCATCATCTACATCAGCCATCGCATGGAGGAAGTGTTCGAGCTCGCCGACCGCGTCTCGGTGCTGCGCGACGGCACGCTGGTCGGCACCCGCAACATCGCCGAGACCAACGACGCCGAACTGGTCAAGATGATGATCAATCGCTCGATTGAGCAGGTTTACCACAAGGAGCATTTCACGCCGGGCGCGACCATCGTCGAAGCACGGAACCTGTCCGGCAAGGGCTTCGAGAATATCTCGATGACCGTACGCGCCGGCGAGATCGTCGGCCTCTACGGCCTGATCGGCGCCGGCCGCAGCGAATTCGTCACCACGCTGTACGGCCGCCACAGGAAGTCGGCCGGCCAGATCCTGTGGGAGGGCAAGGAGGTCCAGGTCAATTCCGAGCACGACGCGATCCGGCTCGGCATGGCGCTGGCGCCGGAAAGCCGCCGCGATCAGGGCCTCTGCCTCAATTTGCCGGTCGGCATGAACCTCAACCTGCCGATCTACAAACGCATCTCCAGCAATTTTTTGATTTCCGGCGCCAAGGAGAAGGCCGAGGCCGATCGCCAGATCGCCGGCCTCAGGATCAAGACGCCGACGCGCGGCGCGCTAGCCTCCAGCCTGTCGGGCGGCAACCAGCAGAAGATCGTCATCGGCAAATGGCTGGCGCACGGCGCCAAGCTGTTCATCTTCGACGAGCCGACCGTCGGTGTCGATGTCGGCACCAAGGCCGAGATCTACCGCCTGTTCGGCGAGCTGCTGTCCAAGGGCGCGGGCATCATCCTGATCTCGTCCTACCTGCCTGAGGTCTACGAGCTGGCCGACACGCTGCATGTGTTCCGGCGCGGCAAGCTGGTCGCCACGCATGGCTTCCACACCGCCGATCACGAGGACATTCTCACCCAGGCGCTCGCCGAGAAACAAGAGAAATTGGGAGGACAGACATGAGCACCGAGGCGATCTCCGCAGAAAAGCCGAAGCGCAACTACAATGTCCTGTTCGGCCTGACGCTGCTGGCGCTGCTGGTGCTGCTCTGGATCGTCCTGTCGGTGGCGACGCCGAGCTTCGCTTCGGGCAACAACATCGCCAATCTGCTGCGCCAGGGTTCCATGATCGCCATCATGGCGGTCGGCCAGACCTTCGTCATCATCACCGGCGGCATCGACCTTTCCGTCGGCGCAGTGGTCGGCTTCGGCACAGTGGTCGTCGCCATGCTGATCAACGCCGGCGTCCCGATCTGGCTGGCCATTCTGGCCACCTTGCTGGTCGGTGTCGCCATCGGCATGTTTCATGGCTTCGGCATCGTCAGGATGGGCCTGCCGCCCTTCATCATCACGCTGGCGACGCTGACCTCGCTGCGCGGCATCGGCCTGCTGATGACCAACGGCAATTCGATCAACATCAACAGCGACAGCTTCACCGCCTTCTCCAGAAATTCCTTTATCGGCATTCCCAACCTGTTCTGGATGGTGATCCTGGTCGGCGTGCCCGCCTACATCTTCCTGCACCACAGCCGCTGGGGCCGCTACCTCTTCTCCGTCGGCTCCAATGCCGAGGCCTCGCGCCTGTCCGGCGTCAACGTCCAGCGCACCATCTACATGGCCTACACGCTGTCCGGCCTGTGCGCGGCCTTCGTCGGCGTGCTGCTTGCCGCCCGCATCGGCATCGGCAATCCGACCCAGGCCGAAGGCTGGGAACTGCAGGCGATCGCCTCTTCCGTCATCGGCGGCACCTCGTTGTTCGGGGCGGTCGGCTCGGTGCACGGACCGCTGCTTGGCGCCTTCATCCTCGCCACCATCAACAACGGCGCCAATCTGCTCAACGTCAACTCGTTCTGGCAGCGCATCATCACCGGCGTGCTGATCATCGTCATCGTCTACTTCGACGGCCTGCGCCGTCGCGGCAAATGAATCCTCCCTGACTTCCGCCGGCCTCGTTCGTACGAGGCCGGCGTCCTTTTTTGAATATTGGATTTGCGAAATGAAAGCCGTTGTCTGCCGCTCACCCGGCGAGCTTGTCCTCGAAGACCGCGCCGACCCTTGCGCGCCCCCGCCCGGTTGGGCGCGGGTTGCCGTCAGCCACGTCGGCATCTGCGGCACCGACTACCACATCTTCGAAGGCAAGCACCCGTTTCTGGCCTATCCGCGCATCATGGGCCATGAGGTCTCCGGCACCATCGTCGAGAAGGGCGAAGGCGTCGATCTCGCCGTCGGCGAACCGGTCGTCATCAACCCCTATCTTTCATGCGGCAAATGCATCGCCTGCCGGCACGGCAAGCCGAATTGCTGCGTGAAGATCGAAGTGCTCGGCGTCCACCGCGACGGCGCCATGTGCGACGAGATCCTGGTGCCGGCGCAGAACCTTTATCCGGCAAACGGCCTGTCGCTGGCCGACGCCGCGGCGGTGGAATTCCTGGCCATCGGCGCGCATGCGGTGCGCCGTTCGCTCGGGACTCCCGGCGCGCGCACGCTGGTCATCGGCGCCGGGCCGATCGGCCTCGGTACGGCGATCTTCGCGCGCATCGCCGGACTTGATGTCAGCCTGCTCGACATGAACGCCGAGCGCCTCGGCTTCGCCGAAAAGGCACTCGGCTTTACCCCGCTGGACGGCTCGAAGGCGACGGCTGCCGAACTGGTCCGGCAAGCAACCTCCGGCGAGGGTTTCGACCTCGTATTCGACGCGACCGGCAACACGCCCTCGGTGCAGTCCGCCTTCGCCCATGTCGCGCATGGCGGCACGCTGGTGCTGGTCAGCGTCGTCAAGGACGACATCGCCTTCTCCGATCCCGAATTCCACAAGCGCGAGATGACGCTGATCGGCAGCCGCAATGCGCTGGAGGCCGATTTCGACCATGTTGCGGCCTCGATCCGCAACGGCGCCGTGCCGCTGAACAAGCTCGTCACCCATCGCACGACGCTCGCCGCAACGCCGCGCGATCTGGCGCAATGGACGCATGAGAAATCAGGGCTGATCAAGGCGGTCATCGAGGTCGGGTCATAAACGGCAGCCGGTGAACCTGACCCGAATTGACGCCGCCGCGTAGGTCGACCCCCGCTCCGTCGAGCTTCGCTCGACACCTCTCCCCCGATCGACGGGGGAAGAGGAAAGGTGCGAGCTTATGCCGGCTGGCTCCCTTCCTCTCCCTCCGGAGGGGGGAGAGGTGGCGCCGCGAAGCGGCGACGGAGTGGGGGAAGGCGCTTCTCAAACGCGAAGACTCTGACAATTAAGCGGCCGAGCTGGGCTGACATCAGCGTGAGACAGATCAATCACGGGTCTGAGACAAGGCCAGCATCTCCTACGACGCCGAGAGCCTCAGCTCCACCCGCTCCGCCGGAAAGCGCGACTCCGCGAACTGGATCGGCTGGCCATCGAGCGTGACGTTCACCGCGACGGTGACCAGCACGATGGCGCCGGGCTGCAAATCGAGTGCTGCAAGGTCGTCGGCGTCGGCGTGCCGCGCTGACAGCACTGTCGAGTGGCGCAGATAATCGTTGATGCCGAAACGCTTCAGCGAGGCAGTGATCGACCCCGTTTCCGCCATAGCTGCCTCGATGCCGGCGAAGCGCTTGGCGTCGAACCAAGTCGTCGCGCGCGACACCGGATGACCGTCGGCCTCGCCGCGCGTCTCCAGGCGGATAACGGCAGCACCCTTGGCAATGCCCAGCGCCTCGGCGATGCGCCGGCTGGCCGGCTCCGTCGATGACGACAACAGCGCGATATGCCGCTCGCTCGTCTGCCCTTGCAGTCCGGTCGAGAAGCGCGTGCGCGCGCCGATCGGATAGGACAGCCGTTTGCGCGACAAGACGAAGGTGCCGCGTCCCTGCTCGGCCTTCAGCACGCCTTCCTGCACAAGTGCTGCAATGGCGCTGCGCACGGTGTGGCGGTTGACGCCGTAACGTTCCGCCAGCGCGACTTCGGGCGGCAGCGCCGCGTTCTCCGCGAAATCGCCATTGGCGATCGCCTGCAGGATCCGATCGGCGATCTGCCGCCACAGCGACACGCCGTTACGCCTTTCGATACTAGCCGCCAGTCCAGTCACCCATCGCCCCCAAGCATTTTTCCCGGGTTGTCATCCACCCGTCATGGACTCCCGTTACGAGATGAGTATAATTTGTATAGTTGTCTATATCAATAGACAAATTTTATGCATGTAAGGATCGATGCCATGCGAGGACAGGAAGCGCGCGAGCAGGCCGGGCGGAAGGCCTTGATGGCGACGCTGGCGCATGCCGCAGCCGATGAGATCTCCCGTCTGTGGAACGAAGCGGGCCTGCCGTCCGAGGCAGAGCTTTTGCGCGGCCCGGAGACCGGATTGGTGACGGTGCGCGGGCGGATCGGCGGCGGCGGCGCGCCGTTCAATGTCGGCGAGGCGACAGTCACCCGCGCCACGGTGCGGCTGCCATCCGGCAAGGTCGGCCACTCCTATGCGCTCGGCCGCGACAAGGGCAAGGCAAAGCTCGCGGCGATCGCCGACGCGCTCTGGCAGGACCCGGCGCATCGCGAGGCGGTCGAGACGAAGCTGGTCGCGCCCTTGCGCGCGGCGCTCGATGCGGCGCGCGAGACGCGGCGCGTCGAGACGGCGGCAACGAAAGTGGATTTCTTCACCATGGTGCGCGGAGAGGACTGATGGACATCGCCACGCAATCGATCGACGGCGGCTTCACCGAGCCGGTTTTCGACGCGCAGACCGTCTTCCGCGCCATCATGGACGCGATGGCGCGCCCCGGCACCGTCCAGGACCTGCCGCAACTCGCCCGCCCGCCAGCGCCATTGTCGGCGACGGCAGGCGCGGTCGCGCTGGCGCTCTGCGACAACGACACGCCAGTCTGGCTCGATCCGCCGCTGCAGGCGGACGCCTCGGTCAAGGCATGGCTCGGCTTTCACACCGGCGCGCCTTTGGCCAACACGCCCGCCGACGCGCATTTCGCCCTGATCGCCAATCCGAAAGAGATGGCGGCGCTCGACGGTTTTGCGCAGGGCACGCAAGAATATCCCGATCGCTCGACGACGCTGATCCTCCTGGTCGAGGATCTCGCTTCGGGCCCGTCGCTGCTGCTCGACGGTCCTGGGATCGAAAAGACGTCGATGATCGCGCCTCCGGGCATGCCGCGCCATTTCGTCGAGCAGTGGAAGCAGAACAACCAGCGTTTCCCGCGCGGCGTCGACATCATCCTGGCGGCGCCCGGCAGCCTCGCCTGCCTGCCGCGCACCACCCGCATCAAGTCGATGGAGGCATGACATGTATGTCGCGGTGAAAGGCGGCGAGGCCGCAATTGCCAACGCCCATCGGCTGCTGGCCGACCGCCGCCGCGGTGACCGCTCGGTGCCGGCGCTGCGCCTCGACCAGATCGTCGAGCAGCTGGCGCTCGGTGTCGACCGGGTGATGAGCGAAGGCTCGCTCTATGATCGCGAGCTGGCGGCTCTCGCCGTCGTCCAGGCGCGCGGCGATATGATCGAGGCGATCTTCCTGGTGCGCGCCTATCGCACCACGCTGCCGCGCTTCGGCTACACCAACCCCGTCGATACCGGCACGATGCAGCTCGAGCGGCGCGTGTCGGCAACCTACAAGGACCTGCCCGGCGGCCAGGTGCTTGGTCCGACTTTCGACTACACCCACCGCCTGCTCGATCCCGAGCTTGCCGCCGGCGCCGAGGTCGAGACGCCGGCGCAGCGTCCGGTCGAGCCAGAGGCCATGCCGCGCGTTTCGGCGATCCTCGCCCATGAAGGCCTGATCGAGGCCGATGGCGACATGCCGCTTGACCACGTGCCTGGCGATATCACGCGCGAGCCGCTGCAATTCCCGATGGCGCGCGACATCCGCTTGCAGGCACTGTCACGGGGCGACGAGGGTTTTCTCCTGGCGCTCGGCTATTCGACGCAGCGCGGCTACGCCCGCAACCATCCCTTCGTGGGCGAGGTGCGCATCGGCGAGGTCGAGCTTGAACTCGACGTGCCGGAACTGCCCTTCGCCGTGCCGCTCGGCTCCATCCGCGTCACCGAATGCCAGATGGTCAACCAGTTCAAGGGCTCGGCCAAGGCGCCGCCGCAGTTCACCCGCGGCTACGGCCTGGTCTTCGGCCAGAGCGAGCGCAAGGCGATGGCCATGGCGCTGTGCGACCGGGCGCTGCGCGCCGGCGAGCTTGGCGAGGACGTCGTCGCCGCCGCGCAGGACGAGGAATTCGTCATCTCACATTCCGACAATGTCCAGGCCACAGGCTTCGTCGAGCACCTGAAGTTGCCGCATTATGTCGACTTCCAGGCCGAGCTCGGCCTGGTTCGCCGCATGCGCGCCGAATACGAGGCGCGGGAAAACGAGGACAAGGCCGCCGAGGAAAAGCGGGAGGCGGCGGAATGAGTTCAGTGCCCGCTACCGGAATGTCCGCCGCCGCCACCAAACCAAGGGCCAGTAAAGCCACTGGCGCCGCCAACGGTCTCGCCGTGCGGGGGCTCTTTCGGCGTCGGAAGAACCATCTTCCGAAGCGCAAAAGCCGCAACGCCGGCGAAGACCAGCAACAGCACGCCAAGATGCATCCAACCGGTAGAGTCCATGTGGATCTGCTTCCGCGTCTTGAGCGTCAAATCCATAGCACGAAGCGGACGTGATCGCCATGACCGACATCGCCACCTACAACTTCGCCTATCTCGACGAGCAGACCAAGCGGATGATCCGCCGCGCCATTTTGAAGGGCATCGCCATTCCCGGTTACCAGGTGCCCTTCGCCTCGCGCGAGATGCCGATGCCTTATGGCTGGGGCACCGGCGGCGTGCAGGTCACCGCCTCGATCATCGGCCCGGACGACGTGTTGAAGGTCATCGACCAGGGCGCCGACGACACCACCAACGCCGTTTCGATCCGCGCCTTCTTCAAGAAGGTCGCCAATGTCGCCGTCACGACCGAGACGGCCAAGGCGAGCATCATCCAGACCCGCCACCGCATTCCCGAGCAGCCGCTGACGGCCGGCCAGGTGCTGGTCTTCCAGGTGCCGATCCCCGAGCCGCTGCGCTTCCTCGAGCCGCGCGAGACCGAAACGCGAAAAATGCATGCGCTGGAGGAATACGGCCTCATGCATGTGAAGCTCTACGAGGACATCGCCAAGCACGGTCGCATCGCCACCACCTATGCGTACCCGGTCAAGGTCGAGGGCCGTTATGTGATGGACCCTTCGCCGACGCCCAAATTCGACAATCCGAAGATGCACCGCTCGCCAGCCCTGCAGTTGTTCGGCGCCGGCCGCGAAAAGCGCATTTATGCGGTGCCGCCCTTCACCGACGTCGTCAGCCTAGACTTCGAGGACCATCCCTTCGAGGTGCAGACCTTCGACCAGCCCTGCGCGCTCTGCGGCGCCGAGAATGTCTATCTCGACGAAGTCATCCTCGATGACCATGGCGGCCACATGTTCGTCTGCTCGGACACCGACCACTGCGAGAAGCGTCGCGAAGATGGCCATCACGGCCACCTTGCGCCGGAAACCCATCTCGCCCTGGAAACAAAGGAGCCGGCAGAATGACCGACGAACCGCTGCTGCGCGTTTCGGCGCTGTCCAAATTCTACGGCTCGCGCGTCGGCTGCGAGAACGTCACCTTCGACCTTTGGCCGGGCGAGGTCCTGGCGGTGGTCGGCGAGTCCGGCTCCGGCAAGACGACGCTGCTTAACTGCCTGTCGACCAGGCTGCTGCCCTCCTCCGGTACCGCGAGCTACCGCATGCGCGACGGCCAGTGGCGCGAGCTCTACCGCATGAGCGAGGCCGAGCGCCGCTTCCTGATGCGCACCGACTGGGGTTTCGTCCATCAGAACCCGGCCGATGGGCTGCGCATGACAGTGTCGGCAGGCGCCAATGTCGGCGAAAGGCTGATGGCGGTCGGCGACCGCCACTACGGCAAGATCCGCGCCACCGCCGTCGACTGGCTGTCGCGCGTCGAGATCGACGAGGACCGCATCGACGACGAGCCGCGCGCCTTTTCCGGCGGCATGCGCCAGCGCCTGCAGATCGCCCGCAATCTGGTGACCGGCCCGCGGCTCGTCTTCATGGACGAGCCGACCGGCGGCCTCGACGTCTCGGTGCAGGCGCGACTGCTCGACCTGTTGCGCGGGCTGGTCACCGACCTCGGGCTGGCCGCGATCGTCGTCACCCACGACCTCGCCGTGGCGCGGCTTTTGTCGCAGCGCATGATGGTGATGAAGGACGGCCGCGTCGTCGAAAGCGGCCTCACCGACCGCGTGCTCGACGACCCGCGCGCGCCCTATACCCAGCTTCTCGTGTCTTCGATTTTGCAGGTGTGACCGCATGATCCCGAAAAGTGGAAGCCGGTTTTCGGATCAGATCATGCGGAAAAACGAAGGACTCTGATATGCCCACTCCTCTCGTCGTTTCCGATGTCGCCAAAAGCTTCACCATGCATCTGCGCGACGGCGTCACGCTGCCGGTGGTGGCAGGCGTCTCCTTCTCGATCCGCGCCGGCGAATGCGCCGTGCTCGGCGGCCCTTCCGGTGCCGGAAAAAGCTCGATCCTGAAGATGCTCTATGGCAACTACGCCGTGGATGAAGGCCAGATCATCGTCCAGCATGGCGGCGGCTTGATCGACCTCGCCTCCGCCAGCCCGCGCACCGTGCTTTCCGTGCGCCGCCACACCATAGGTTATGTCAGCCAGTTCCTGCGCACTGTGCCGCGCGTCTCCGCGCTCGATGTCGTCGCCGAGCCGTTGGTCGAGCGCGGCGAGGATAGGGAAAGCGCACGGGAGAAAGCACGCACTTTGCTTGCCCAGCTCAACCTGCCGGAAAAACTCTGGGCCTTGCCTCCCGCGACCTTCTCCGGCGGCGAGCAGCAGCGCGTCAACATCGCGCGCGGCTTCATCACCGAGCATCCGATCCTGCTGCTCGACGAGCCGACTGCCTCGCTCGACGCGAAGAACCGCCATGTGGTGGTCGAGCTCATCGCCGCCAAGAAGGCGGCGGGCGTCGCCCTGCTCGGCATCTTCCACGACCTCGACGTGCGCGACGCGGTGGCCGATCGCGTCATCGACGTCACCGCTTTCGCCGCCGGAAAGATCGCCGCATGAAGCTTTCGGAGACGCCGCTGATCCATCCGACAGCGCAGGTCGAAAACTCGACGCTCGGGCGCTGGACCGAGATCGCCGAGCGCAGCCGCGTCGCCGAATGCGAACTCGGCGACTATTCCTACATGATGCAGGACTGTGCCGCGTGGTGCGCGACCATCGGCAAATTCTCCAACATCGCGGCGAGCGTCCGCCTCAACGCCACCAATCATCCGACATGGCGGCCGACGCTGCATCACTTCACCTATCGGGCGTCCGACTATTGGGACGACGCCGAGCATGAGAGCGCGTTCTTCGCCGAGCGTCGCGCCAGGCGCGTCACCATCGGCCACGATACCTGGCTCGGCCATGGCTCGACCGTCCTGCCCGGCGTGACCGTCGGCGACGGCGCCGCGGTTGGCGCCGGCGCCGTCGTCTCGAAAGATGTCTCGCCCTACACCATTGTCGGCGGCGTACCGGCAAAGCCGATCCGCGAGCGCTTCGACCGCCGCACCGCGGAGCGCTACCAGGCTTTAGCCTGGTGGGATTGGGACCACGCGAAGCTGCGCGCCGCCCTCGACGATTTTCGCGAGCTGGAGGCCGAGGCTTTCCTGGAGAAATATGGCGGCTAGGTACGGTGAATGGCGAATGGCGGAAGACAAGGTCCCGGCCAGGGAAATCCTCTTCACCATTCACACCGTTGACACATGACTCGGACAGGACGCCATCTCCCCCAAGGAGATCGCGATGCTCGCCACAGTCAGACCTTCGCTCGCCGGATTTTTCGAAGGCACCAATCCGATGGCGCCAGTGTATCTCGGCACTCGTTACGACACGTCGGGCAATTTCCTCCTCGAGCCCGGCAACACGGTCGTCAGTCACCTCGTCGGCGGCTCTACTTCCGAAGCTGCAATCATCGAGGTGCGCAAGCGCATGCTGGCCATGCCCGACGCCGATCGGCTCGCCTTCACGCCGATCTCCAGCCTTCACATGACGCTCTTTCAGGGCATCATCGAATACCGGCGCCGCCTTCCCTACTGGCCATCGGACGTGCCGCTCGACACCGGCATCGACGACATGACCCGGCTCTATCTCGGTCGCCTGCAAGGCTTCGAGGGCCACGGCCCCTTCAAGGTCAAGATTGTCGAAGTCGTGCCGACCGGCCTCACCGTCGCCGGCGCCACCGACGAGGACCGCCGCGTCCTGAAAGCGTGGCGCGATGCCCTTTCAGTGCCGTTCGGCTACCGCCATCCGGACCACGAGACTTATGCCTTCCACATCACCTTCGCCTACCAGATCCGCCGCCTCGCCGACGAGCGGGCCGCTGCCTGGCAGCACCTGTTCGATGACTGCCTGTCATTCCTCGAGCGCGGGGCTCCGGTGATCGAGCTCAGGCCCCCGGCCTTCTGCAGCTTCAAGGACATGAAGCATTTCGAGGAATTGCTGGTGCTTGGTTGAATCCCCAAGCCTGTGGGACGTAACAAAACTGACATCAATCCGACACCCCAGCTTCATCGGCCTGCGCTAGCGAAGGTTAACAGACCTGCAAAAGCGCGACGGACTGGAGTTTTGGTATGTCAGCATCATCGGCCACGCTTGAGATCCGCGGCGTAACCCGACGATTTGGCAAGAACACCGCCGTCAGCGACATCAACATCTCGATCCCGCGCGGCCAGATGGTTGGCATTATCGGCCGTTCGGGCGCCGGCAAGTCGACGCTTTTGCGCATGATCAACCGTCTCATCGATCCCAGCCGGGGGTCGATTTTTTTTGACGGCGCCGAGGTCTCCAGCCTGCAGGGTCCGCCGTTGCGCCGCTGGCAGCGCGACTGCGCCATGATCTTCCAGCAGTTCAACCTCGTGCCGCGCCTCGACGTCTTGACCAATGTGCTGCTCGGCCGCCTCAACCATCGCTCGACGGTTTCCAACCTGCTGGGCATGTTCACGCGCACCGAGTGCGCCGAGGCGGTCGCCGCGCTCGAGCGCCTCGACATCGCCCGCACCGCGCTGCAGCCGGCCGGCACGCTGTCCGGCGGCCAGCAGCAGCGTGTCGCGATCGCCCGCGCCATGATGCAGCAGCCGAAAGTGCTGCTGGCCGACGAGCCGATCGCCTCGCTCGATCCGCTCAACGCCAAGGTGGTGATGGACTCGCTGCGCGACATCAATCTGCGCGAAGGCATCACCGTCGTCACCAACCTGCACACGCTGGACACCGCGCGCGCCTATTGCACCCGGATCATCGGCATGGCCGCCGGCAAGGTCGTCTTCGACGGCGCCCCGGAAGACCTCGACCGCGACGCCGTGCGCACGGTCTATGGCGCCGACGCCAGCGGCGCCGAGATCTCCGAAGCCATCACGTCGACCAGCGTGACCATCAAGCCGAAGATGACCGCATCCGCCGGACCGCTCGAACCAGCCTTCCCTGGCTACTGAGTCCACCGTCCCGGGCCCAGCCGGTGCGGGCAAATCGTGGATTTCAGCAGAGCAACCCGGATCGCCCGCCAGCGTCAAAGGCAAGACTTGAAAAATCAGAACGCAGCCGGCGCAGCCGGAACAACAGGAGAGAGATCGAAATGTTCAGGAAGATGGTTTTTGGGGCGGTTTCGCTGCTCGCCATGGCGGCAAGCGCCGCGCATGCCGCTGATATCAAGGAATTCCGCGTCGGCATCCTCGGCGGCGAGAACGAGACCGACCGCCTGCGCAATTACCAATGCCTGGCCGACCACCTGAAGTCGGAATTCGGCTTCGAGAAGGTCTCGCTGTTCCCCGCCGCCGACTATGACGGCGTCATCCAGGGCCTGCTCGGCGGCACGCTCGACTTCGCCGAACTCGGCGCGTCCGGTTATGCCAGCGTCTATCTCAAGGATCCGAAGGCTGTCACCCCGATCCTCACGACCAAGCAGACCGACGGGTCCACCGGTTATTATTCGATCGGCCTGGCGCTCAAGACTTCCGGCATCACCGACATCAAGTCGGCAAAGGGCAAGAAGCTCGGCTACGCCGATCCGGATTCGACCTCGGGCTACCTGATCCCGCTGACCCAGATTCCGAAGGACACCGGCGCCTCCAACGAGACCTATTTCGCCTCGACCCAGTTCAACGGCGGCCACGAGAACAACGTGCTGGCCGTGCGCGACGGCAAGGTCGACGTTGCCGTGGACGATTCCTCGGGTATCGGCGACTTCAAGAACGGCTACACCTCCGGCACCTTCCACAAGGAAGTCTCCAAGGGCGCCGTCGACCCGAACGACTTCGTCGAAGTGTGGCGCTCGGGCTTGATCCCGAACGGTCCGCTGGTCGTGCGCACCGCGCTGGGCGACGACATGACCGCCAAGCTCACCGCCTTCTTCACCGCCCTGCCGGCCAAGGACAAGGCCTGCTTCGAAGGCGTCGAGGGTGGCGACTTCACCGGCTACGTGCCTGTGAAGCCGGAATTCTACAACGTCATCGTCGAAGCCCGCAAAGCCGCCATCGGCGGCTAATGGCAAGATCAGAAAGGGCGGTGTGCCTCCAGCACCGCCCTTTTTGCATGTCCCGATCATGACATCAGCGACACTCCATTCCGACGCCACCCGCCAGCAGGCCGACGCCTGGCGGCGCCAGACCTCGCTGCGCCGCTTCTACACCGCGCTTGGCGTCGGGCTGCTGCTTGTCGCCATGTTCGCCACCATGTGGTTCGCCGACGAGGCCAATGCCGGCCACTTCTTCGACCGGCTGCCGCATATCCTCGATTTCCTGAGCTGGCTGGTCCCGAAGGACTGGAACGACGTCTGGCGGGCGTTGTTCGACATCGCCTCACCCAACGACAAGGGCACGCAGGAATTCAACTTCCCGCTCGGCCGCGTCTATGTCTGGGGCGGTTTCTACATCCCCGAATATTTCGAGCTCATGCTGACCACGGTGAACGTGGCGCTGGTCTCGACCTTCATCGGCTTCGTCTTCGCCGTTCCCTTCTCCTTCATCGCCGCGCGCAACCTGACGCCGAACCCGATCCTGCGGCTCGTCGTCAAGCGCTTCATGGAACTGCTGCGTGCCTTCCCCGAGATCGTCATTGCCGGCCTGTTCGCGGCCATCGTCTCGATCGGTCCGGTCGCCGCCATCATCGCCATCGGCCTGCATTCGATCGGCGCGCTGGGCAAGCTGTTCTACGAGATCAACGAGAACATCGACATGCGCCCGGAGGAGGGCTTGCGCGCCGTCGGCGCCAACTGGTTCGAGCGCGTGCGCTTCGCCGACCTGCCGCAGGTGCTGCCCAATTTCATGTCGTACACGCTGCTCCGGATCGAGATCAACGTGCGCATCTCGACCATCATGGGCGCGGTCGGCGGCGGCGGTATCGGCGAAGAGCTGAAGCTTTCCATCTCGCGCGGCTTCGGCGCCAAGACGCTGGCGCTGGTGCTCCTGCTCTTCATCACCATCTTCCTCGTCGACCAGTTCTCCGCCTGGCTGCGCCGCAAGCTTGTCGGCGAGCAGGCTTTCCTGATGAGCGCCTGATATGGCTATGACCGCCGACGAACTAAGCGCCATCGAAAGCCGCTACCCGCAGGTGTTCCATCGTCCGGCCTACAAGCGTTTCTGGCCATTGCTCCTGATCGCCAGCACGGTATTCTATCTTGCCTATGCGCTCTGGTTCTTCAGCCTGCCGCAGGTGCTGCGCGAGTCGCACTGGGAACGCCTGCCGCTCTTCCTGTCGCAATGGATCAGCTACGATTTGCAGCCGGAATTCCGTCTCGACCAGCCGCAGATCACGCCGAAATATCCGCGCTTTTCGGCGCTCGGCGAGAACCCCAATCCCGATTGGGTGGTCAGGAACCCCGACGGCACCTTCACGGTCCGGATCGACGGCGATGCGAAATCCGTTACCTTCGACAAGACCAGAGCGGCGATCACGGCCAATGGCGTGACCGTGCCGATAGCGCTGACCGCCGGCAAGCCGGTGGTCACAGGTCCGGTGCCCGACTGGGTGACCGTCCATGACGACGAGATCGTCGCCAAGATGGGCTTCGCCGGCGAGGTGCGCGTCACCGTCGACCGCGTCAAGGTTCGCAAGCGCTTCCTCGGCTGGGCCAATTTCGTCTTCGACACGCGCTCGCCCTTCTTCGGCAAATCGGCCGGCGAGGTCATCTCGCTGATCGTCTCCGGGCCTGAGCTTCAGCCCGGCACGTCGAACCTCGCTCTGGCCGCCGACAACATCTGGAATAACGCGCAGTGGCAGCACGGCGATGTCTGGACGAAACTCCTGCAGACCATCGTCATGGCGTTCCTCGGCACGCTGCTCGGCGGTATCGTCGCCTTCCCGCTCGCCTTCTTCGCCGCCCGCAACATCACGCCGAGCGGCCTGCTCAGCCAGGTGCTGAAACGCTTCTTCGACTTCATGCGCTCGGTCGACATGCTGATCTGGGCACTGTTCTTCACCCGCGCCTTCGGCCCCGGACCGCTGGCCGGCAGTGCCGCGATCTTCTTCACCGAGATCGGCACATTGGGCAAAACCTATTCCGAGGCGCTGGAGAACATCGACGACAAGCCGCGCGAAGGCGTACTCTCGACCGGCGCCAACGGCCTGCTCGTGCAGCGCTACGGCGTGATGCCGGAAGTGGTGCCGGTCTTCATCAGCCAGACGCTCTACCAGTGGGAATCCAACACCCGCGGCGCGACCATCATCGGCGCCGTCGGCGCTGGCGGCATCGGTCTGAAACTATGGGAAGCGATGCGCACCAACTCGAACTGGGCCAACGTCTTCTACATGGTGCTGCTGACGCTGCTCGTCGTCTTCATCTTCGACAACATCTCGAATTTCCTGCGCCGAAGGCTGAGCCGCACGCTGCATGATTACAACAGGCTGCAGGCCGAGCGGGGGTAGTTGGACTGCTGCTTCTAAGGAGAGGTCGGCGGGACAGCGCCCCCCTCTGCCCTACCGGGCATCTCCCCCACTTGGGGGGAGATCAGCCGTCATCGCGGCTTTCGCCAATCGCCCAACAGGATTGAGCGGAACGCCGAAGCCGCCAATCTCCCCCCTTGTGGGGGAGATGTCCGGCAGGACAGAGGGGGGCGCGAAGGATCGCGACGCCCGCCGGACGGTGCACCCTAAGCCGCCTTCTTCCACCCGTCCCTGATATGCTTATACCCCTCGCGATAAACCGCCTCCGGGCTCTCCGCGAAATCGCGCCACACCTTCGTCGCCGCAGCCAGGTCCTTCAGCGAGCGTCCGAACGACTCGATCGTCAGCCAGTCGTCGTAACCGGTCCGGCGGATCGCCGCGAAAGTCTCCTTCCAGGGGATGTTGCCGCGCCCCGGCACGCCGCGGTCATTCTCCGAAATGTGGATATGGACGACGTTTCGGCGATGCTTCGTATAGGCGCCGATCGGATCGGCCTCCTCGATGTTGGCGTGGAAGGTGTCGTACATCGCCTTGATATGCGGCCGGTCGATCGCGTCGATATGCTCCGACAGGTCGGCCATGGTGTTGACGAGATAGCATTCGAAGCGGTTGAGCGCTTCGAGCCCGATGGTCACGCCCTTCTTGCCGGCATGGTCGCCGATGGCGCGCTGCGAGGCGACCGAGCGCTTCTTCTCGGCCGCCGTCGGCCCGCTGCCGGAAAAGGCGCCCAGCGTCGAATGCAGCGGCCCGCTGAGGGTGTCCGCGCCGAGCGCGGCGCTGCAGTCGACCGCCCATTTCATATAGTCGATGCCAGCTTTGCGGGTCGCCGCATCCGGCGAGATCAGATTCATCGCCGGATCGCCCATCGCCGAGACCGCGGTGCGCTCAAGGCCGATTCGGTCGAGCATTTCGCCGAGCTTTTTGTAGTCGTCGGGCACCCCGACGAAGACCGGTATCTCGACGCCGTCGAAGCCGGTCGCCTTGATGTCCTTCAGCAGCGCCTCGTGCTTCTTCGAGACGCTGGTCGTCCACAAGAACATGCACATGCCGATTTTCATCGACGCCCCCTCCCCGCTTGCGGCCAACCCTTTGCGTTGGCCGGCCACACTCCCCCTCATCCGGCCGCTTCGCCGCCACCTTCTCCCCGAGGGGAGGTCGGCGCCGGCGTCGCTTGTCTCCTCTCCCCTCGGGGAGAGGTCGGATTGCCCCGAATTGCTCTTCGCAATTCGGCTGGCAATCCGGGTGAGGGGGGACTCCCTTGGACGACGCGGCCGTCCCTAGAGCTTCGTCCACGCCCCATTCTTCTTCGACGACTTCACGCAGGCCTCGATGAAGGCCATGCCTTCGACGCCGTCGGCGATCGTCGGGAAGACGACGTCCTTGCCTGGCTTGCCGCCCTTCCGGCGCGCCGCGCGGATGGCCCTTGCGGCCTCCTGGTAGATATTGGCAAAACCTTCGAGATAGCCCTCCGGATGGCCAGACGGCACACGGCTGACGCGGGCCGCGACCGGCATCGCGCCGGCGCCGGCCCGGGTGAGCAACTGCTTCGGCTGGCCGAACGGCGTGTACCAGAGATAGTTCGGGTCGGCCTGCACCCATTCCAGCCCACCCTTGGAGCCATAGATGCGCAGCTTCAGCCCATTCTCGTGGCCGGGCGCCACCTGGCTTGCCCAGATCATGCCCTTGGCCGGATGCTTGTTGCCGACCGGCTTGAAGCGCAGCATGACGTTGACATTGTCGTCGAGCTGGCGCCCCGGCACGAACGCATCGAGATCGGCCGAAAGTGAATCTAGCTCCAGCCCGGACACGAAGCGGGCGAGATTGTAGGCATGCGTGCCGATGTCGCCCAGTGCGCCGCCGGCGCCTGCCTGCTTGGGGTCGGAGCGCCACGAGGCCTGCTTCTGGCCGGTGGCGGCGAGGTCCTCGGTCAGCCAGTCCTGAGGATATTCGGACTGCACGATGCGGATGTCGCCGAGTTGGCCCTTGGCCACCATCTCGCGGGCCTGCCGGATCATCGGGTAGGCGGTGTAGTTGTGCGTCAGCACGAATACCTTGCCGGTCTTCTCGACAAGGGCCGCGAGCTTCTTCGCCTCGGCCAGCGAAGTCGCCAGCGGCTTGTCGCAGATGACGTGGATACCGGCCTCGAGGAAGGCCTTGGCCGCCGGCACATGCACATTGTTGGGCGTCACGATCGCCACCGCCTCGATGCCGTCGGGGCGCTTGGCCTCGGCCTTCGCCATCTCGGCGTAGGAGCTGTAGCTGCGCGCGGGATCGAGTCCGAGTTCTTCGGCCGATGCCTTCGCCCGCACCGGATCCGACGACAGCGCGCCGGCCACCAGCACGAAGTCGTTGTCCATGCGCGCCGCGATGCGATGCACCGCGCCGATGAAGGCACCCTGCCCGCCGCCAACCATGCCATAGCGGATCGGGCCGCCTCCCGCTTCCGACTTCGATGCGCCGACCATTTCTTGTCCTCTCTTTAGCTCCTCACCCTCCCCCTTGCGGGAAGGTCGACGCGCAGCGTCGGGGTTGGGGTATAAGAGTCCGCTGCGACTTGGGATCCAACCCACCCGGACCTGTGGCCGAACCTCCTCAAGCAGAGTTCGTAGGTCAAATCCCCATCATCGCCCGCAACAGCTTCTTGTCGCTGGTGCCGCCGGCGAAATCGTCGAAGGCCCTCTCGGTCACCCGGATGATGTGATGCTGGATGAAGGGCGCACCTTCGGCCGCCCCGTCCTCGGGATGTTTCAGGCAGCATTCCCACTCCAGCACCGCCCAGGAATCGTAGTTGTACTGGGTGAGCTTGGAGAAGATGCCGCTGAAATCGACCTGCCCGTCGCCCAGCGAACGGAAGCGGCCCGCCCGGTTCACCCAGCCCTGGTAGCCGGAATAGACGCCTTGTCGCCCGGTCGGATTGAACTCGGCATCCTTGACGTGGAACGCCTTGATCCGCTCGTGGTAGATGTCGATGAACTCGAGATAATCGAGCTGCTGCAGCAGGAAATGCGACGGGTCGTAGTTGATGTTGCAGCGCTTGTGGCCGCCGACCGCGTCGAGGAACATCTCGAAGGTGGCGCCGTCGAACACGTCCTCGGAAGGGTGGATCTCATAACCGACATCGACGCCATTGTCCTCGTAGACATCGAGGATCGGCTTCCAGCGCTGGCCGAGTTCGGAGAAGGCCTCCTCGATCAGCCCGGCCGGCCGTTGCGGGAACGGATAAAGGTAGGGGAAAGCCAGCGAGCCGGTGAACGACACCGAAGCATTCAGCCCGAGATTCCTCGATGCCTTGGCGCCGAACTTCATCTGCTCGACCGCCCATTTTTGGCGCGCCTTGGGGTTGTTGTGCACCTCGGCCGGCGCGAAGCCGTCGAACTGCGCGTCATAGGCTGGATGAACGGCGACCAGTTGGCCCTGCAGATGCGTCGACAATTCCGTGATCTCGACGCCGGCATCGGCGCAGATGCCTTTCACCTCGTCACAATAGGCCTTCGACGACGCCGCCTTCTTGAGGTCGAACAGGCGCCCGTCCCAGGTCGGGATCTGCACGCCCTTGTAGCCGAGCCCGGCCGCCCATTTGGTGATCGAAGCCAGCGAATTGAACGGCGCGGCATCGCCCGCGAACTGCGCCAGAAACAGGCCGGGGCCCTTCATCGTCGTCGGCATCGGCATCCTCCCTCATTGTTTTCGCGACCAAGCATAGCGCCGATTGAAGTGAGGGCCAGCCTGTTTGGTCAATACTGTCGGCGTCTATGCGTTGCGCCATTCTGGTATTACCAAATCCCGTAATTCGGTCAAGCGGTCGAAAACCGCGAAGATGGGCCGGGTTTTGAAACAAGCGAGCCAAATTACCTTATGAAATCAGCCTATTGCTTAACCTGCACGGCTTCCGTCGTCCACTTCTTGCCGTGCATGAAAATTTGCTGTAGAGGTCATGGAAGGCCCAATTGGTCGAACCAGTTTCAAGAAAAATGCTGGCAACGCCTTGGGGAGGAAACGTGCGACCGCTTCTATCGGAGCCGTCGCGGGTAAAACGTGACAGGCGAATTCTGGGAAGGATAGACCATGCATCTTTCGACGCACAATTGGATGCGGGCGGAGCCGCTGGAGGTGACGCTCAAGCGCATCAAGAAATTCGGCTACGAATCGATCGAGATTTCCGGCGAGCCCGAGCAGTACAAGACCAAGGAGACGCGTGCGCTGCTCAAGGAGCACGGCATCCGCTGCTGGGGTTCGGTGACGCTGATGCTGGGCGAGCGCAACCTCGCCGCCAAGGACCAGGGCCAGCGCGAGCGCTCGGTCCAATATGTCAAGGACGTGCTCACCATGGTGAGCGAGCTCGAGGGCGAGATCATCACGCTGGTGCCCGCGACTGTCGGCAAGGTCGTGCCGGACGGCACCGAGGCGGAGGAATGGGGCTGGGTGGTCGACGCCACGCGCGAGTGTTTCACCCATGCCAAGAAGGTCGGCGTCAGGATCGCCGTCGAGCCGCTCAACCGCTTCGAGACCTATCTCTTCAACCGCGGCGCCCAGGCGCTGGCGCTCGCCGATGCGGTGAGCCCCGAATGCGGCGTCTGCCTCGACGCCTACCATATCCACATGGAGGAATTTAACGTCTATGACGCGATCCGCCAGGTCGGCAAGCGCCTGTTCGATTTCCATGTCGCCGACAACAACCGCTTCGCCGCCGGCCTTGGCCAGATCGACTGGCCGAAGATCGTACGCACGCTGAAGGAAGTCGGCTACGACGGCGCGCTGACCAACGAGTTCGTCGCGCCCGTCGACCGCACGCCCGCGGCGCCCTATCCGGAGATGGTCGAGCGCAATCCGGTCGACATCTCACCCGAGCAGCTCAAGTTCATCCAGGACCACGGCTCCAGCGTGCTCACGGAAAAATTCTACACCGACCAGATGCGCATCACCGCCGAAACGCTGCTGCCGCTGATCAAGTAGGCCTCCGATTGAAACCTATCCCTTCCACCCGGCGGGCGGAGGGGCCGAAGGGAAAACATGCGCATCAAACGCGTCCAGGCCTGGTGGGTTCGTATCCCGATCGAAGTCGCGAAGCAGCATCGCAGCGACTTCGGTCAGGTGACGACGTTCGACGCCGCCATTTTGCGCATCGAAACCGACGATGGCCTGGTCGGCTGGGGCGAGGGCAAGAACGCCGCCGGCAGCGCCGGCAGCTATGGCGCGCTCGTCCATATGCTCAACCACGAGATCGGCCCACAGCTCATCGGCCACGATCCGGCCGACATCGGCATCATCTGGGAAATGCTCTACAACGGTGTGCGGTACGAGACGGCCGCGCATGCCGGCCATGCCATGCCGCAGCTGGCGCGGCGCGGCATGAGCGTCGCGGCGATCAGCGCCGTCGACATCGCGCTCTGGGACATTCTCGGCAAGTCGCTGGGGCAGCCGGTATGGCGGCTGCTCGGCGGCCGTAAGGTCGAGCGGATGCAGGCCTATGCCTCGGGCGGCTGGGCCTCCGCCGACGCCATCGGCGAGCAGTTGAAATCCTATATCGCCAAGGGTGGTTTCAAGGCGCTGAAGATGCGCGTCGGCGCCATGGACGGTTCCCCGCATGTCTCGGCCGCGCGCGTGCGCGCCGCAAGGCAGGCGATCGGGCCCGATGTCGATCTGATGGTCGACGCGCATGGCACCTACACCGTCGCCGAGGCCAAGCGCTTCATCAGGCTCACCGCCGATCTCGACCTTGCTTGGTTCGAGGAACCGGTGATCGCCGACGACAAGCCGGGCATGGCCGAAGTGCGCGCCTCGGGCGCGATGCCGATCGCGACAGGCGAAAGCGAGGCGACGCGCTACGCCTTCCGCGACTTGGCGGTGCTGAAATCGGCCGACATCTTCCAGCCGGATCCGGCGTTTTGCGGCGGCATCAGCGAGGCGATGAAGATCGGCACCATCGCCAGCGCCTTCAACCTGCGCTTCGCGCCGCACCTGTGGGCCGGCGCGCCCTGCTTCTTTGCCGGGCTGCATGTCTGTGCCGCCTCGCCCGCCAGCTTCATCATCGAATATTCGCTCGGCGCCAACCCGATGATCCACGACCTTGTCGAGGAGACTGTCGAAGCGAAGGACGGTATGGTAGCGATCCCTGAAAAGCCTGGATTGGGTTTCACCATCTCCGAGCGATTCCTGGAGGCGCACGCGCAACGTATTTGACGATGAAAGAAAAGAACCTTCTCGCGGAACTTGCCGCCTACCTCTTCGCCAACTCGGACAAGGAGTCCGGCCGCACGCCCTCGGAGCGCGAGCTGGCGGAGCATTTCGGCGTCAGCCGCGGCCAGATCCGCGAAGCGCTGGCCATCCTGGAAGCCATGCGCATCGTCGAGCGACGCGCCAAGTCCGGCATCTATATCGACACTAAGCAGGCGAGCGTGGAAGCGCTGGCGCTTTTCGCCCGCGCCGGCCTGCCGCTCGATCCGGTGCAGATCTACGAGACGGTCGAGTTGCGCAAGATCCACGAGATCAAGGCGGCCGAGCTTGCCTGCTCGCGCGCCACGGAAGAAAACTTCGAACGCCTGCGCGAGATCCTGAAAGCCTCCGAAGAGCGCATCGCCGCCGGCGAAGGCCTCGCCAAGGAGGACCGCGAGTTCCACCTCGAGATCGTGCGCGCGACCAAGAACAGCGTCTTCCACAACATCTGCAGCGTCTACTACCTGATGGGCGAGCAGCGCCTGCCGATCTATTTCAACGATCCCGAACGCAGCGTGCGCTCACATGCCGAGCATATCCAGATCTACGAGGCGCTGTTGCGCCGCGACGGCAACCTCGCCCAGGCCTTGATGAACGCCCATTTGCAGGGCGCCGAGAGCTACTGGAAGGGGATCATCGAAGGCCGCGGAATGGAGCCGAAAAGCCCGGCGCTCGAAAAGGCCTAGAGCATTTTGCAGCCAAGCGTTATCGCTTGGCGTCGCAGAAATGCGGAGAAAAACAAAACCTCATGCGCAAGATCCTGTCGACGCATCCGCTGCATCCGCGCGCCACGGCCATGCTGGCGGGCGCCGGGCGGCTGGCCGTCGCTTCCGCGCTCGATCCCAAGACTCTGACCGCCGAAGCGAGCGACGCCGACATCGTCATCGTGCGCGCGCCGCTGCCGCCGGAGCTGTTTGCGGGTGCTTCGAACCTGCGCGCCGCGATCCGCCACGGCGCCGGGCTGGACATGATCCCCGTCGAGGCCGCGACCGCCGCCGGCGTGCTGGTGGCGAATGTGCCCGCCGTCAATGCCCGCTCGGTCGCCGAGCATGTGATGTTCGTGGCCCTTGCGCTGCTGCGGCGCTTCCGAACGATGGACCGCGACCTGCGCGCCAAGGGCTGGCTTGCTGGGCGCGAACATGCCAATTCGACCAGCGAGCTTGCCGGCAAGACCATCGGCATCGTCGGCCTCGGCGCGGTCGGCCAGGCCGTCGGCCATATCGCCGCGCATGGCTTCGACCTCAATGTCGTGGCGACCACGCGAAGCCTGCGTCCGGCGCCCGAACGTGTCGGCTTCCTGTCGATCGACGCGCTGGTCGAGCAGAGCGATATCATCGTGCTCTGCTGCCCGCTGACGGAGGAGACGCGCGGCCTGATCAGCCGCGAGCGCATCGCCCGCATGAAGCCCAACGCGCTGCTGATCAATGTCTCGCGCGGCCCGGTGGTCGACGACGAGGCGCTGATCGAAGCGTTGCGAGCGGGCCGCATCGGCGGCGCCGCGCTGGACGTTTTTTCCACGCAGCCGCTGCCGCCCAACCATCCTTATTTCGGCTTCGACAATGTCATCGTCACCCCGCATATGGCCGGCATCACCGAAGAATCGATGATGCGCATGGGGGTCGGCGCCGCCGGCGAGGCGTTGCTGGTGCTCGCCGGCAAATTGCCGGTCAATCTGCGCAATCCGGAAGTCGTCGAGCACTACCGGCGGCGCTTTCCGGCCGACGGTTAGTTCCCGGCGACCATCGCGACGATGCAGCCAGAGATGACAGCGGGACAGCGCCCCCCGGTTCGCCGCGCCCTATCAACGGCCAAGCAAGGTCTCGACCGCGGCAGCAATGCGCAGCAGATGACTGTCGTGCCCGTGCTTGCCCACCAGCATCAAACCAGCCGGCAGCTTCATGCCGGGCATCGGCAGCGAGATCGCGCACAGGGCGAACTGGTTGGCGACCTGCGTGTTGCGCAGGAGCAGCCCTTCCGTCTTGTCGCGCAGCGCTTCGTCGCCAGCCATTGCGGCAATGGAAGGCGCGACCATCGGCACGGTCGGCAAGGCCAGCACATCGACTGTCTCCAGCCGTTCCGCCATGGCTGCCACAAGCTCGCCGCGACGGCGGATCGTGCGGATATAGGCGGAAGCGGGAACGGCCAGCGCGCGCGACAACGGCCCGGTGACATGCGGATCGGCCGGTACCGAAGCGCCGCTCGCCAGCCAGTCGGCATGCACTTCCGCGCCTTCCATGGAGGCGATCGTGCCGCGTTTGGTGGCGGCGCGCATCTCGGCGATGAGATCGTCGATGGACAAATCGGCAGCGCGGGCGCCTGCTAGCCCGATCCGATCGATGCAGCCCTCGAAGGCCGCGGCGACCTCCGCTTGCGTCTCGCCGAACAAGATGCCGCGCGGGATGCCGATGCGCAGGCCGGCGAGTGGGACCGGCCGAAGCGCCGTTGGCTCTTGTCCCGCCATGATCGCATCGGTGATCGCGCAATCGGCGACGCTGCGGGCAAGCGGCCCGATCGAATCCAGCGTCATCGACAGCGGAAAAGCGCCTACCAAAGGCACGCGCCCCGCCGTCGGCTTGAAGCCGACAACGCCGTTGAGCGAGGCCGGGATGCGCACCGAGCCGCCGGTGTCCGAACCGATCGAGATGTCGCTCGTGCCCTCGCCTACCGCAACGCCCGCCCCCGATGACGACCCGCCCGGGATCAGGCTTGCATCGGCGGCATTGCCCGGCGTGCCGTAATGCGGATTGTCGCCGATCGCGGTGAAGGCGAACTCGGTCATGTTGGTCTTGCCGAGGATAACGGCTCCCGCCTGGCGCAGCCTCCGCACGATCGCCGCATCTCGCGCAGCGGCTGAGGCCTCGGCATGGATCAGCGACCCGGCCGTCGTCGGCTCCCCTGCGACATCGAACAGGTCCTTGATCGAGACGATGCGCCCGTCGAGCGGTCCGAGGCTCACACCGGCCTTGCGGCGGGCATCGGCCGCATCAGCGGCTGCGCGCGCCGCCTCGGCGTAGAGCTTCGTATAGACCTTCTCGTCGGCCGCGCGATTGGCAAGACGTGACAGGATGATTTCAAGACGGTCGCGAACGGATTGCATTTTCGATGTCGGGCCCTGCAAAGTTGCAACGTCTTTTAGGCACGGCCTGATGTTGGGCCAGCCAAGAGATAAACCGGCAAGCGTGCCTTTGCACCCTGCCAGCGATGGGAAGATGCTGATGCTGTACAAAGGCAGCTGCCACTGCGGCAAGGTGGCGTTCGAGGTCGAGGGCGAGCTCGGCATGGCCGTGCGCTGCAATTGCTCGATCTCCCGGCGCAAGGGCGCGCTGTTGTGGGCCGTGCCGCATGAGAAGCTCAATCTGGTCGCCTGGGGCGACGACCTCGGCCGCTACACATTCGGCAAAGGCGCGATCACGCATCGCTTCTGCCGCACCTGCGGCATGCACCCTTTCGCCGAGGATGTCAGCGAGGGCAACGAACGATCCGCCTATGTCAACATCAACTGCCTCGACGGCGTCGACCTCAAGACCGTCGAAGTGTTCGAGTTCGACGGCCGCTCGGCCTGAAGCTGAAAATTATCGGCCCGGCGCCCGTGAGGGCCGCCGGGCCGATGCCTGGGAGGCAAGCAATCTTAGCTACTCGGCAGCCTGCTTCGGTCCCATCAGGAAGGCCACCAGCGCCGCGAGCAAGGTCGCCACGCCGCTATAGGCGAAGGCTGTGGCGACACCGGCATGATCGACCAGAAGACCGCCGACGACGGCGCCAAGCGCGATCGCCACCTGGAAGGTCGCGACCATCAGACCGCCGGCGCTCTCGGCCTGGTCAGGCGCGGCGCGCACCAGCCAGGTCTGCAGGCCGACCGGAACGGCGCCGAAGGCAAAGCCCCAGGCGGTGACCGCGACCGCCGCCGTTATCGGCGAGGCGCCGAGCACGAGCAGCGCCGCCGCCGACAAGGCGATCAGCAGCGGCGCCAGGCCGACCGCCATCTTCAGGTTGCGCTCGGCCAGGAAGGCGCCGGCGAAATTGCCGAAGAAGCCGCCGATGCCATAGGCGAGCAGCACCAGCGAGATGGTTTCGATCGGCATCGCCGGCACCGTCTCCAGGAACGGCCGCACATAGGTGAAGCCGGCAAACTGTCCGGACGCGACCAAGAGAACGACCAGCAGCGCGATGCGGATCATCGGCCGCTTCAGCACCTCGGCCAGCGTGCGGAAGCTCGCGACTGCCGTCGGCGGCAGGCTTGGCAAGGTGGCGAGTTGCACCAGCAGCGCCAGCCCGCCGACGACCGCCGCGATCATGAAGGCGGTGCGCCAGCCCCAGATATCGCCGACATAGGCACCGACCGGAGCCGCCGTGACCGTGGCGACCGAGACGCCGGTCAGGATGATCGACATGGCGCGCGGCATCAGCCGCATCGGCACAAGCCGCAGCGCCATGGCCGCCGACATCGACCAGAAACCGCCAAGCGCAACGCCGAGCACCACGCGGGCAAGAAGCAGCATGGTGAGCGAGGACGCGAAGGCGGCGACGAGGTTGGAGACGATCAAAAGGACGGAGAGGATCCACATGACCAGCCGGCGGTCGAGCCGCTTGGTGACGATCGCCATGGTCGGCGCCGCGATCGCGCCGACGACGGCCGTCGCCGTCACCGCCTGGCCGGCGGCGCCTTCGCTGACGCCGAGGTCCTGCGCCAGCCGCGTCAACAGGCTGGCGGGCAGGAATTCGGCGGTCACCAGGCCGAAAACGCCGAGCGCCAGCGAGACCACCGCTCCCCAGGCCGGTTCGGTTCGTTCGTCCGGCTCGCTTGCGTCGAGAATAGTGGCGTCGACGGCGCCCGTTGCGGGTTCGGTCATGGCAAAATCTCCGATCTGTTTGCGGCGCCACGCAAGAGATGACCAGATCGGACTCCACCCGTTACATGCCGGCGGGCGGCTCTGTCAGTTCGATTTGGTTGCGGCGCAACATTTGGCTGCAGCGCAACATAGGGAGTGACCGGCTGGAGTTTCCATGCTAGAAACGCCGAAATGAATTACAATTCGTCCAAAACCATTCTGCAGGCTTCCGGCGACCCGCTGACCGACATGTTGCGCGGCCTGCGCCTTGACGGCGTCGATTACGGCCGCTGCGTGCTTGGCGAGCCGTGGGCCGTTTCCTTCCCCGCGCAGAAGGCGGCGCGCTTCCATTTCATCGGACAGCGAGGCTGCTGGCTGTTCTCGCCGGCCAAGGAATGGATAAAGCTCTCGGTGGGCGACGCGCTGCTGATCCCGCGCGGCGACGAGCATGTGCTGGCGAGCGCGCCCGGCGTGCCGCCGGTGCCGATCGGCCGCTACACGATCGAGCCGGTGTGCGAGAACATCTACGACGTCTCGAACGGCTGCGACGGCTGCAAGACCTTGCTGTTTTGCGGCAGCATGCATTTCAACCTCGACGGCTCGCATCCGCTGCTGGAGATGATGCCCGACCTGATGCAGGCGCATAAGCTGATGGCCAACGCGCCCGGCATCCAGCATCTGCTCGACGCGATGGCGGGCGAGGTGACGATGGACCGCGTCGGCTCCGGCGGCATCCTCGCCCGCCTGGCCGACGTGCTCGCGGCCACCATCATCCGCTCCTGGGTGGAGAATGGCTGCGGCGATGCCACCGGATGGATCGCCGCCGTGCGCAACCCGGATGTCGGCAAGGTGCTTGCCGCTATCCACCTGCAGCCGGAGCGCGACTGGACGGTCGAGGCGCTGGCCAGGATGATGGGCGCCTCACGCTCCGCCTTTGCGCAGCGCTTCGCCATCGTGGTCGGCGAGACGCCGGCCAAATATGTGCTGCGTGTGCGCATGCACCAGGCGCGGCAATGGCTCACCCGCGACGGCATGCGGGTTTCGGTGGCGGCATCGAGGCTGGGCTACGATTCGGAGGCCTCCTTCAGCCGCGCCTTCAAGCGGGTGATGGGCGTGGCGCCAAGTCATTTCCGCAACAGCAGCAGTGAAGAACACTCCTAGAGCAGTTAACCGGCCGCCGAGCTGGAGGAATGCCAAGTCTTTTGGACAACTCGCCATTCCCCGACGGCCGAGGCCGCATAAGCTGGCTGGCGGAGGAAACCGCCATGCCCAATCGTCTTGCATCGCTTGCGCTTGCCGCGCTCGCCATCCTGCCAAGCCCGGCTTTCGCGCTCGAGGACAGCTACCTGCCCGCCGACAAGATCCCTTACGCCGTCGAAGCGCCGGGCCAGCCACAGCGCCTCGGTCCGCTATGGGGCGAACGAACGAAAGGCCCGGCCGGCACGCTGCTGAAGGTTCCCGGCAACTGGCGCGCGCCCGTCCAAGCCCACACCGCCGATTACCGCGCCGTGGTCATCAAGGGCCTCTGGGCGCATTGGCAGATGCAGGGCGGCGAAGCCAACAGGGTCGAGTTGCCGCCGGCTCCTACTGGACCCAGAAGGCCGACGAAATGCATGACGATGCCTGCCTGTCGGACACCGAACGCGTGATCCTGCTGACCGCTATCCGGCGTGCCGCAGGCTGACGCCGCTGCCCTTGTCGAACAGCACCACCTTGTCCGGGTTCCAGGCAAAGCGCACCGGCTGTTCGATCGCGACATCGGTCCTGGCCGGCACGGTTGCCCGCAGCATCGTTTCGCCGACCCTAAGCGTCAGGATCTTCTCCACACCGTGGTTCTCGACGTCGTGGACGCGCGCCTCGACCGGCGCGCCGCTCTCCAGGTAGACGTCCTCCGGACGGATGCCGAAGACGAGTGGCCGACCGTCGGTCGCGCCACTCGTCCTGCCCCCGCCAAAAGTCTTGGCCCCAACTGTCAGCGGCAGCTCGAAATTCATCGGCGCCATCACGGCGCGGTCGTTGACCAGCCTGCCGTCGATGAGGTTCATCGGCGGCGAACCGACGAAGCTCGCGACATAGGTGTCGCGCGGATTGTTGTAGATCTCATGCGGCGTGCCCGTCTGGACGATGCGGCCATGGTTGAGCACGCCGACCTTGTCGCCCATCGACATGGCTTCGATCTGGTCATGCGTGACGAACAGGAATGTGGCGCCGAGCTGCATTTGCAGGTTCTTCAATTCCGTGCGCAGCGCCTCGCGCAGCTTGGCGTCGAGCGCCGACAGCGGCTCGTCCATCAGGAACACGCGCGGCTTGCGCACGATCGCCCGGCCGATCGACACGCGCTGCATCTCGCCGCCGGAAAGCCGGTCCGTCTTGCGGTCGAGAAGGTGCTCGATCCTGAGCGTGCGGGCCGCGCGCGCCACGCGGTCCTTGATCTCGGCATCCGGCAGCCGGCGGATCTTCGGCTTTAGCGGAAATTCGAGGTTCTGCCGCACCGTGTAGCGCGGATAGAGCGAATATTGCTGCAGCACCAGCGCCACGTCGCGTTCGGCAGCGCCCCAGTCGGCGACGTCGACGCCGTCGATGAAGACCTGGCCCTCGGTCGGCTTCTCAAGGCCCGCGACCATCCTCAGCGTCGTCGTCTTGCCGGCGCCCGTCTCGCCGAGCAGCACGAAGAATTCGCCGTCGGCGATGTCGAGATCGAGATTGGACAGAGCCGTGTGGGTGCCGAACGTCTTGGAGATGTTCTTCAGCTGGATATGGGCCATTACAATCTCACTCCGAGCGACTTGCCGCTCGCGGCGTCGAAGAAATGCGCCTGCGAAGGATCGATCCGCGCATAGACCTTTTCGCCCGCACCGCCGATGAAGCCGCTCTTGGTGCGGGCGCGCAGCATCTTGGAGCCGACCTTGAGATCGACGATATCGAAGGATCCCAGCGGCTCGACGATCTGCGTTTCGACTGGCAGGAAGCCGTCCGTCGCCTCGCGGCGCACCAGCACGCCTTCCGGCCGGATGCCGAGCGTCAGCTGGCCGCCGGCATGACCGTTGAGCTTGGAAAGCAGCGCGCGCGGAAACTCGAAGCCGGTGGCCGCGCCGCCGACGGAGACGGAAGCTGCCGACGCATTCTCGGCGACCGTCGCCTCAGCCACATTCATCACCGGGCTGCCGACGAACTGCGCGACGAACAGATTGGCCGGATGCGAATAGACCTCGTCCGGCGTGCCGACCTGCTGCAGCACGCCCTCATGCATGATGACGATGCGGTCGGCGAGGCTCATCGCCTCGATCTGGTCGTGCGTGACATAGATGCTGGTCGAGCCTTGCTTGATATGCAGCCGCTTGATCTCGGCGCGCATTTCCTCGCGCAGCTTGGCATCGAGCGCGCCGATCGGCTCGTCCATCAGCATCGCCTTCGGGCGCCGCACCAGCGCCCGGCCGATGGCCACGCGCTGCATGTCGCCGCCCGACAGCGCCGAGGGCTTCTTGTTGAGAAGATCGCTGATCTGCAGCGTCTTGGCTACCGAGCGCACCTCGGTGTCGATCTCGCTCCTGCTCTTGCGCGTCGCGCGCAGCGGAAAGGCGATGTTCTCGTAGACGTTCATATGCGGATAGAGCGAGAACGATTGGAACACCATGGCGATGTCGCGGTCGGCAGCCTTGAGATGCTGCACCGGCTTGCCGTCGATCAATATGTCGCCCTGGTCGATTGTCTCCAGCCCGGCGATGGCGCGCAGCGTCGTCGTCTTGCCGCAGCCCGACTGTCCGAGCAGCACGATGAACTCGTTGTCGTCGATCTTGAGGTTCAGGTCCTTGATGACCTGGACGGCGCCGAAGAATTTCTGGACGCCGCGAAGCTCGATCTGGGTCAATGCTGTGCCCCCGCGTTGCGCGCCTGCTGGTCGGCTCCGTGTCCGGTGCCGGCCTGCTCCTCGCGTGGGATCTTGGAGGTGACGTTGAAGCCGATCAGGCCGATCAGGATGATCGTCACGCCGTAAGTGTGGAGCGGCATGTTCCAGGGTTGGCAGAGCGCGACAATGCCGAGCACCATCAGGATCTGCGATCCAGGCTCCAGATATTTCTCGTTGATCGCGCGAAAGCTCATTTGCGGATCGCTCCGAAGGACATGCCGCGCAACAGATGGTTGCGGAGCAGGAAGGTGAAGATCGCGACCGGCAGCAGGAACAGGAACGTGCCGGCGGCGATCACCGTCCAGTCGGGCAGGCCGGAGCCGACCTGGCTCGGGATGAAGGGCGGCGCGGTCTGCGCGCGGCGGTTGGTCATGATCAGCGCGAAGGCATATTCGTTCCACGCCGTGATGAAGCAGAACACGGCGGTGGCGGCGATGCCGGTGGCGGCCTCCGGCAGCACGATCTTGAAGAAGGCTTCCATGCGCGTGTAGCCGTCGACGAGCGCCGCCTCCTCATATTCCTTCGGGATCTCGTCGATGAAGCCTTTCATCAGCCAGACCGAGAAGGACAGGTTGAAGGCGGTGTAGAGGATGATCAGCCCGAGATGGGAATCGTTCAGCCCCACGGCCCGGTACATCAGGAACATCGGGATCGCGACCACCACCGGCGGCAGCATGCGCGTCGACAAGATGAAGAAGAGCAGGTCCGCCTCTCCCTTCACCTTGAAGCGCGAGAAGCCGTAGGCTGTGAACGTGCCCATGCCGACTGCGAGCACGGTCGAGGTGATCGCCACGATCAGCGAGTTCAGGAAGCGGCTCGGATAGCCCGACCACTGCACCTCACCCTTGCCGTCGCGCACGATCTTTTCGCCGCCGTCGAAGACGACGCGCTCCCACCATGGGGCGGCCGCATATTCTTCCGGCGTCGGCGGATTGCGCATCTGGGACCGCTTGGTGAACAGCTTCACGAAGGGCGATATCTCCGGCTGGAAGATGACCGTCGGCGGGATGGTGGTGGCGAGGGCGCGCGGCTTGAATGCCGTCGAGGCGATCCAGTAGATTGGCGCCAGGAAAATGATCGTCACCAGCAGAACGATGACGATGGCGATGCGGTTGAAGGTGATTTCTGAAGAAGTGCGGACGGCGGCCATCTGTCAGCGCTCCTTCACTTTGTTGAGGTATTTGACGTAGATGTTGGTGATCGCCAGCACCATGATCAGCACGATGTAGGCCATGGCGCAGGAGCGCCCCGTCTGCCATTCCTGGAAAGCCATCTTGTAGAGCCGGATCGAGATAAGTTCGGCCGTCGGCTGGCTGGTCAGGATGTAGGCGAGATCGAAGGTCTTGAACGCTTCCATGGTGCGGAAAATGACCGCGATCATCAGGATCGGCGCGACCAGCGGCAGGGTGATGCGGAAGAAGGTGTAGAACGGGCCGGCGCGGTCGATCGCCGCCGCCTCGTAGAGATGTTTCGGCACCGCCGAGAGGCCGGCCAGCGACAGCAGCATGACGAAGGGCGACCACATCCAGATATCGGTCAAGGCGACCGCATAGAGCGCCATCTTCGGGTCTGCCAGCCACTCGAAATTGCCGAGCCCGAGCGCATAGTTGATGACGCCCCATGACGGGTCGTAAAGCAGTTTCCAGAACAGGCCGACGACGGCCATCGACAGCATCATCGGCAGTAACAGCAGCGTAGTGATAAGGCCCTTGAGCGGAATATCCCGGTTGAGCAGCATCGCCACGCCAAAGCCGACAAGCAGTTGTCCGACGACCGAGACAATCACGTATTTCGCGGTGATGGCGAAGTTCGACCAGACATAGGGGTCGTTGAGCAGATCGCGATAGTTCTGCAGTCCGACGAAATTAGCCGGCGCGTTGGTCGACGCGCGGAAATCGGTGAAGGAATAGCCAAGCGAATAGATCAACGGAAAGATGTTGAAGACGATCAGGAACAGGATCGTCGGGATGATGAAGAGATTGCGGATCGAAATGTCGCTGAGGCCGCGCGCTGCGGCCCGCGAGGACCTGTCCAGCGTAGTGATCATCGTGCTCGCCAAAACCCTGCTCCGGATTCTCAAAAAAGCAAACGGAGGAGGCATGAGAAGCCTCCTCCGTGAGGCATGTCGGTTACTTCACGCGGCCGTATTTCTTGAAGGTCGCGTTCCAGTCGGCGGCAAGCGCGTCCAGCGTTTCCTTGGCCGTGCCCGAGCCGCCGATCATGTAGGGATAGACGCGCTGGTTGAGCTGCTGCAGCAGTTCGGCATATTCCGGCACAGCCCAGAAGTCCTTCACCTTGAACATGGTCTCGTAGAAGGCCTTGTTGTACGGCGTTGCACTCTGGAATTCCGGCGATTTCAGCACCGCGGCGCTGCAGGTATAGCCGCCGAGAGCCGCCCATTTCTTCTGGGTGTCGTCCTTGATGAACCATTCCAGGAACTTCATCGCCTCGTCCTGCTTCTGCGAATAGGAGACGATGGAGATGCCCTGGCCGCCGAGAGCCGCGAACTGGTCGCCATTCGGTCCCGGAGGATTGGCGAAGAAACCGGTGTTCTTGGCGTTCGGGTTTGACGACTCGTTGATCAGCGAGGGGAAGAAGGCGAAGTAGTTCATGCTCATCGCCGCGAGGTTCTCGGTGATCGCCTGGTTGTCCTCGACGAAGAACGACTTGGCCCAGCCCGGAGGCGTGAACTTGTAGAGTTCCTTGTAGGCATCCAGTGCCGCGACGGCCTTGTCGGAGTTGACGATACCGTCGACCTTGTACGTGGAGTAGTCGCCGAGCTCGCCGCCGTAGGAGAACAGGGCGTTCTCGAAGCCCATCGCCATCGCGTCATAGGAATTGTCGGTGTAGATGGCGATGCCGTATTTCTTCTGGTCCGGCCGGTAGAAGAATTCAGCGATGTCGCGCAGCGCCTTGAAATCCTTCGGCACGTCGAGGTCGTAGCCATAATTGGCCTTGAAGGCTTCCTTTTCCTTCGGGTCCTCGAACCAGTCCTTGCGATAGGACCAGCCGACGGCGTCGCCCTCGAGCGGGATTGCCCAGTACTTGCCGCTGTTGCCGGGATATTCAGCGTAGTATTTGACCGTCGCCGGCGCCATGACTTCTTTGAGGTTGTACTTGTTGAAGAAGTCGGTCAGGTCGACATAGTGGCCGCCGGTCGAGCCCGCGCCGAGCCACTGCGAGTCGCCCACCACGAGGTCATAGGCGTCGCCATGGGCGTTGAACTCGGTGAATGCCTTGGTCTGGAAGTCGGACCACGGCGTGGTTTCAACCGTGATCTTGACGCCGGTTTCCTTCTCATACTCGTTGCCGAGTTCCTGCAGGTAGTTGGCCGGATCCCATTCCGCCCAGAAGATGGTGAGCGACTTTTCCTGCGCGTGCACGGATGTCCCGCAGGCAAGCGCCAGGCCGACACCAGCAAGCACGCTGGTCACTAACTTGCGCATAGTTTACCTCCCTTGTGCGCATTCTACCGTCTCATGCGGGCTGGCAGCGAAAGCCGGCCCTGGTAGTTCCTCCTGTGATGGCGCCTCTCCGGTTCCAGGCCTCGTCGCCCTGCCGGAAATGGATCGCAGCCTTCACTTTTTGATCCGCTTTATCTGTCTTGATCTGGTATTACCAATTCCGGCTTGGCGTCAAGCGCTTTCTTGAGCGGCCAGCGGTAGCCGAAAAAGCGAAACATTACGATATCTGCCTGTTTTCCTTTGCTTTTCCTACTCCTTGATATGCAGGGCCCTTGCCACAGGCTGCCCATCACAATTAACATTCCAAACTGTCCCCTTAATCTGGTCGAACCAGATTTAGGCCGCTGTTGCCTTGGACATCGCCGATTTCGCCTCCGATTCCGCCATCGCGGCGCGCACCAGCGCGCCCGCCGCCCATTGCGCGACCGACATCATCTCGGCGCTGTCCAGCCCCCATATATCCTTCAACACCGTGACCACCTCGACGCCGAACACCAGCGACAGCGCCTGGGCAAGGCGCTTGAGCTGGCGCGGCTTCAAGCGCCCCTTGAGCGGCGCGATCGCATCCTTCAGCAAGTCGACGCGATGGCCGCGCTTTAAGGCCGGTTCCGATCCGAGCGTGCCCGCCTCGCGCCGCGCCCATTGATCGAGGGACAGTTTCAGCGCCGCCTTGAAGGTCGCCTCGAAGGCTTCGATGCGCGGCATCGCGGTGGCGAAGAGATCCGCCACGCGCCGCTCGGCATCGTCGGACGCCGACTTCCAGGTCAGGATCGGGCCGAGCCCTTCGTCGACCACGGCCTGCACCAGCGCCGCCTGGCTCGGGAAATAGCGGTAGGCGGTCGCGCGCGACACCTCCGCCGCCTCCGCGACCTCGCTGACCGACGGGGTCATGCCGGACTGCATCAGCCTCGTCGCCGTCTCCAGCATCAGTCGCTTTGTGCGGGCGCGCGGCCCCTTCTCGACGGCCGGCGCCTGGGCGGCATCATCGTTGGAGGTGGCTTGTTGACGTGAGACATCCATATCAATACGATACGCGCGTCTCAAAAATTTGCAATGGCGCAACGCCAGGCGATAATGGGGTCCCCACCAGCGACGAGGCTTTTGCCGAGGAGCTTAAGGGTGGGGCAAAAGAGGCGGACGGCGATGCCGGACATGCCGGATGACGGGGAACCACCGATGGGGCGCATCTATGTGGTCGGCACCGCCGACACCAAGGGTGAGGAACTCGTCTTCCTGGCCGATGCCGTCGCCAAGGCCGGCGGCGCGGTCATGCGTGTCGATATCGGCACGCGCGGCGCGACCGTCCCGGTCGACATCCCCGCAAGCGAGGTCGCCACGCATCATGCCAAGGGAGCCGGCGCGGTTCTCGGCCTCGATGACCGCGGCGCCGCCGTCGCCGGCATGGGCGCCGCCTTCGTCAATTTCATCCGGTCGCGCAACGACATCGCCGGCATCATCGGCATCGGCGGCGGCGGCGGCACGTCGATCGTCACCGCCGGCATGCGCGCGCTGCCGCTCGGCCTGCCGAAGCTCATGGTTTCGACGCTGGCCTCCGGCGATACCGCGCCTTACGTCGACGTCTCCGACATCGTCATGATGCCGTCGGTGACCGACATGGCGGGACTGAACAGGCTCTCCCGCACGGTGCTGCACAATGCCGCCCAGGCTATCGCCGGCATGGCCGCGAAGCCCGCCCCGGCCGCCGCCGGCAAGCCGGCGCTGGGGCTCACCATGTTCGGCGTCACCACGCCCTGCGTGACCGCGATCGTCGATCGATTGCGCGCCGACTATGACTGCATGGTCTTCCACGCCACCGGCACCGGCGGCCGCTCGATGGAGAAGCTCGCCGACAGCGGTCTGCTGGCCGGCGTCCTCGACATCACCACGACCGAAGTCTGCGACTTCCTGTTCGGCGGCGTGCTGCCCGCGACCGAGGATCGCTTCGGCGCGATTGCCCGCGCGAAGCTGCCCTATGTCGGCTCGGTGGGCGCCCTCGACATGGTGAATTTCTGGGCGCCGGCCACGATCCCCGATCGTTATCGCGGACGCTTGTTCTACGAGCACAACCCCAACGTCACGCTGATGCGCACCACGGCCGAGGAATGCCGCAGGATCGGTGAATGGATCGGCGGCCGCCTCGCCCGGTGCGACGGCCCGGTCCGTTTCCTGATCCCGGAAAAGGGCGTGTCGGCGCTGGATATAGAAGGCGGCGCCTTCTTCGATCCGGACGCGGACGCGACACTGTTCGACGCCATCGAGCGCACGATCGAGCCGACCACGGACCGCACCGTGACGCGCCTGCCGCTGCACATCAACGACCCCGCATTCGCCAAGGCTGCCGCCGAGGCGTTCCTCAACATCGCCCAAAACTGAAAGACGACAAGCATGGCCGCCATTCCCCGCAAAACGATCCTGGAAAAATTCCGCAACATGATCGCCGACGGCGTGCCGATCGTCGGAGGCGGCGCCGGCACCGGCCTGTCGGCCAAGGCCGAGGAAGCCGGCGGCATCGACCTTATCATCATCTACAATTCCGGTCGCTACCGCATGGCCGGGCGCGGCTCGGCCGCCGGCCTGCTTGCCTATGGCAACGCCAACGAGATCGTCAAGGAGATGGCCTATGAAGTGCTGCCGGTGGTGAAGAAGACGCCGGTGCTGGCCGGAGTCAACGGCACTGACCCCTTCGTCATCATGCCGCTGCTTTTGGTCGAACTGAAGACGATGGGTTTTTCCGGCGTGCAGAATTTTCCGACCGTAGGCCTGTTCGACGGCACCATGCGCCAAAGCTTCGAGGAGACCGGCATGGGCTTCGGCCTCGAGGTCGACATGATCGCCGAGGCGCACAAGCTCGATCTCCTGACCACGCCCTACGTTTTCAATCCGGACGAAGCGCGCGCCATGACGCGGGCCGGCGCCGACATCGTCGTCGCCCATATGGGCGTCACGACCGGCGGCTCGATCGGCGCCACCTCGGCGAAAACGCTCGACGCCTGCGTGAAGGAGATCGACGCCATCGCCGACGCCGCGCGCTCGGTGCGCAAGGACGTCATCCTGCTCTGCCATGGCGGGCCGATCTCGATGCCCGACGATGCGCGCTACATCCTCGAGCGCTGCGAGGGGCTGCACGGCTTCTATGGCGCAAGCTCGATGGAGCGGCTGCCGGCCGAGGCAGCAATCGCCAGGCAGACGGCGGACTTCAAGGCGGTCGCGCTGGGGCATCGGACCCAAAAGTGGAAGCCGGTTTTGGGGAAATCCGATGCCCCGACAAAAACGAAAAGGAAGGGATGAAGCAATGGCCGACAAGAGCAAGGTTTTCGTCTACCCGAAGGATGTCAGCGCCTTCGGTTTCGACTGGGGCAAGCTGTCGCTGACCGTCGCGCCGGAAGTGAACGGCGCCGCCCGCTTTTCCGGCGGCGTCGTCGACCTGCCGCCGGGCAAGGGTCACACCCGGCACAACCATCCGGGCGCCGAAGAAATCATCTTCGTCATCTCCGGCAATGGCGAGCAGATGGTCGAGGACGAGAACGGCAATCCTGTGGTGGCCAAGGTCGGTCCCGGCTGCACCATCTACGTGCCGGAAAGCCGCTTCCACTCGACGCTCAACACCGGCGACCAGCCGATGCAGCTTTTCGTCGTCTATTCCCCAGCCGGACCGGAACTCGCGCTACGCGACCTGCCGGACTTCAAGCTGCTGCCGGCGGGCAAATAATCTTCAGCGTCGCAGCCCCCTCATCCGGCCGCTTCGCGGCCACCTTCTCCCGAGGGGAGAAGAGGGTGGCGCCGGCGCCACCCGCACCTCTCCCCTCGGGGCAGGGCTATCGCATATGAGTGATCGCATTGATGAGATAGTCGTCGTTCCAGGCGCATTTCTTGATGCGATGGCT
>NZ_VFTW01000038.1:0-42351 GCF_006440815.1 Mesorhizobium sp. B2-8-3 | reverse complement strand
ATCGAGTGGGCGCCGTCCATCAGCACTTCCGGCTCGACGATCGGCACGATGCCGGCCTCCTGGCAGAGCGCGGCGTAGCGGGCCAGCGCGTGGGTGTTCGAGGCGATCGAATTGGCCGAGGGCACGCCCTTGCCGGTATCGATGTCGATCACCGCGCGCCATTTGGCGAAGCGGGCGCCGAGCTTGTAATAGTCGGCGAGTCGCTCGCGCAGCCCGTCGAGGCCCTCGGTGATGGTGTCGCCGGGAAAGTTCGGCAGAGGTTTGGCGCCGAGATCGACCTTGATGCCCGGGATGGCGCCTGCCGCCTTGATGATATCGACCAGCGGGGTGCCGTCGGCAGCCTTCTGGCGGATGGTCTCGTCATAGAGGATGACGCCGGAGATGTACTTCGTCATCGCCTCCTTGGCGCGGAACATCATCTCGCGGTAGTCGCGCCGGTTGTCGGCGGTCGATTCGACGCCGATGACGTCGAAGCGCTTCTTGATGGTGCCGGAGCTTTCATCAGCGGCCAAAAGACCTTTGCCATCGGCCACGATCGCGGCGGCGATATCTTCGAGACGTTCGCTCATGGTGCTCTCCTACGCTGCGTTTGTTCCGCGCTAGCAGAAGACTACCGCCAAAGGAATGACGCCGGAAAGCTAGAATCGATTGAAAGCCGCGCGGACTTTGCCTGGTCTCTGACTGTTTACCGCTTCAACACCTCGACGCCGGGCAGCGGCTTGCCTTCCATCCATTCGAGGAAGGCGCCGCCGGCGGTCGAGACATAGGTGAAGTCGTCGGCGACGCCGGCATGGTTGAGTGCCGCCACCGTGTCGCCGCCGCCGGCGACCGACACAAGGTTGCCCGCCTTGGTGCGGGCTGCCGCATGCTTTGCCGCCGCCACCGTGGCGCGGTCGAAGGGCTCGATCTCGAAAGCGCCGAGCGGGCCGTTCCAGACCAGCGTGGCGGCGCGGTCGATCCAGTCGTTGACGCTCTGTACGGTCTTTGCGCCGACATCGAGGATCATGCCGTCGGCCGGCACGTCCGAGATGGCGACGGTCTCGCTGGACGCGCCCGCCTTGAATTCCTTGGCCACGACGCCGTCGGCGGGCAGGATGATGGCGCAGCCGGCTTCCGCCGCCTCGATCATGATCTGCTTGGCGGTGCCGGCAAGGTCATGCTCGCAGAGCGACTTGCCGACGTCGGTGCCGCGCGCGGCCAGGAACGTGTTGGCCATGCCGCCGCCGATCACCAGCGCGTCGACCTTCTTCACGAGGTTCATCAACAGGTCGATCTTGGTCGAAACCTTGGCGCCGCCGACGATGGCCACGACCGGCCGTGCCGGATCGCCAAGGCCCTTTTCCAGCGCGTCGAGCTCGGCTTGCATGGTGCGGCCGGCATAGGCCGGCAAATGACGCGCCAGGCCTTCGGTCGAGGCATGCGCGCGGTGCGCGGCGGAAAAGGCGTCGTTGACATAGATGTCGCCATTGGCGGCGAGCTTTTCGGTGAAGGCCGGCTCGTTCTTCTCCTCGGCCTTGTAGAAGCGGGTGTTTTCAAACAGCAGGACGTCGCCGTCCTTCATCGCCGCGACGGCATCCGCCGCCTTGTCGCCGACGCAGTCGGCGGCAAAGCCGACCGGACGGCCGAGAACCTCAGCCGTGGCCCTGGCGATCGGCTCGAGCGAGAATTCGGCCGATGGGCCGTCCTTGGGGCGGCCGAAATGCGCAAGCAGGATGACCTTGGCGCCCTTTTTCGAGAGCTCGGCGATGGTCGGCGCTATGCGCTCGATGCGGGTGGCGTCGGTCACCTTGCCGTCGGCCACGGGAACGTTGAGGTCGACGCGCACAAGCACGCGCTTGCCGCTGACGGCGCCGATATCGTCGAGTGTCTTGAAGCCGGCCATGGTCGTTCCTTTTTAGCGAAAACGCGGCGACCTTACCCGGCGCGAAGGACGATGCAAGGGTCGCGTCGATAGCGCGCGCGCAAAAATGATGTCGGCGTGAGATATCAGCCTTCGCCGGTTGCCTTCCGCCCGTCCGGCTCGGGCGCCACGGTGCCGATCGGCACGTCGTCGGCCGCCTGCTTTTCCGCCGGCCTGCGCCAGTTGCGGACGAGCGCGGCGATGCGGTCGCCGATCTCGCCGGCGCTCATGAACACCGGCACGCGCGCGACCGGCGCGGTCGGCTCGAAAGATAGGCCAAGGCCGGCGATCCGGCCTTTCTCATCGACATCGCGCACGATCAGCTCGATTGGGCCGATCACCACGCGGTCCGCATATTCGGGATGACCGCCGAGCCGCTCCGATACCAGCGCGGCGACGGTGAGCTTCTGTTCCGCTTCGGTCAGGCCTGGTCCGTAGGCGGCTTCCAGCTCCGCGGCGGAGCGGGCAGGATCGACGGCAAAGGCGCCGAAGAAGTCGGCATCCTCGGGGTCGACCACGGCGCGGCTGGCAAAAAGCTTGTCGAGCAGGCGCGGGTAGCGGTCCGGCACGAAGATGTAGACCTGATCGCCGGCCGCAAGCCGGCCCATGTCCTGGAAGCGCATTGAGCGGCCGTCGCGCAGCACCAGCGAGGGCCTTGCCCAGCGCGGGATGCGCTCGCCGCGCGCCACCGGGCTGCCGGGTGCGACGCGATAGGCGAGCAGCTCATGATGGGCCGAGCCCGGCAATTCGAGCTCCACCTTGTCCAGCGGCCCAAGACGGGCCGGCACGATCAGGCCGAGACGCCGCGCCAGCGGACCGACCGTCCAGCCCTGCACCACCAGCGACACGAGCACGATGATGAAGGCGGCGTTGAAGATCAGGCGGCCATGCTCGAGGCCGCCGAGCAGCGGCGTGATGGCGAGCAGGATCGAGACCGCGCCGCGCAGGCCGACCCAGGAGACGAAGGCGACCTCGGGACGCGGCAGCCGAAACGGGATCAGACAGAGCCAGACGGCCAAGGGCCGCGCCACGAAGATCAGGAACAGGCCGAGCAGGATCGCCGGCACCAGGATCGCCGGGAACTGCGAGGGCGTGGCGAACAGGCCAAGGATCAGGAACATGATGATCTGCGCCAGCCACGACATGCCGTCCTGGAAACGCTTCAGGATAGTGACCGCGCGGATATCGGAATTGCCGGCGATCAGCCCGGCAAGGTAGACGGCGAGGAAGCCCGAGCCGCCGATGGCGCCGGCCGCCGCGAACACCATCAGCGACAGCGTCAGCACGAAGATCGGCAGCAGGCCGTGATCGAGGTTCAGCCGCTCGACAAGACGCACGATGCCGAAGCCGCCGAGCACGCCGATGACGGCGCCGAGCCCCATATTGGCGAGGAAGCCGAGCAAAAGATTGGTGGCCAGCACATTGGCTTCCGGGTTGGCATGCGCGGCGATGATCTCGACCAGGGTGATGGTGAGGAAGATGGCGATCGGGTCGTTGGTGCCGGATTCCACCTCGAGCGTGGCGCGCACGCGCTCGCGCAGATGGATTTCGCCGGCGCGCAGCAGGAAGAAGACGGCGGCCGCGTCGGTGGAGGCGACGGCGGCGCCGAGCAGGGAGGATTCCAGCCAGCTGAGTTTGAGAACATAGGAAGCGGCGGCGCTGAAGATGGCTGTGGTCAGGATAACGCCGATCGTGGCCAGCGACAGCGCGGGCCCGGCTGCTTGCCTGAGCGCGTTGAGCGGCGTGCCGAAACCGGAATCGAACAGGATGATCGCCAAAGCCAGTGAGCCGGCAAAATAAGCCAGCCGCGCATTGTCGAATTCGATGCCGAGGCCGTCGACGCCGGTGGCGAGGCCGATGCAGAGGAAGAGCAGCAGCAAGGGAGCGCCGAAGCGGAAGGCGATCAGGCTCGAAAACGCTGCGGCGACAATGAGCGCCGTACCGACCAGCGTCACGAGATAGATCGCATGCTCCATCCGCTATTGCCCCCTCCCAAACCCTCTGTTTTCCGCTTTACCGGAGAGTGGGGCGAAGACATGACCAGTGCAAGGCAACGGCGTGGTTTTTGGCTCAGCCGGCCAATAAAAAAACGCCCGGCCGAGGCCGGGCGTTTCAAACTGCGGAGCAAAGCTACGATCAGGCGATGGTCTTGCCGAAGGCGACGGCGGTGTCGCCCATGCGGTTCGAGAAGCCCCATTCGTTGTCGTACCAGGACAGCACCGAAACGAAGTTGCCGTCCATCACCTTGGTCTGGTCGAGCGCGACGATCGAGGAATGCGGGTCGTGGTTGAAGTCGATCGACACGTTCGGGTGATGGGTGACGGAAAGAACACCCTTCAGCTTGCCTTTCGAGGCGGCGATCAGCGCCTCGTTGATCTCCTGCGGCGTGGTCGAGCGCTTGGCGATGAACTTGAGGTCGACGACCGAGACGTTCGGGGTCGGCACGCGGATCGAGATGCCGTCGAGCTTGCCCTTGAGGTCGGGCAGAACGAGGCCAATCGCCTTGGCGGCGCCGGTCGAGGTCGGGATCTGCGAGAGCGCCGCGGCGCGGGCGCGGTAGAGGTCCTTGTGCATGGTGTCCAGCGTCGGCTGGTCGCCGGTATAGGAGTGGATCGTCGTCATCATGCCCTTCTCGATGCCGACGGTCTCGTGCAGAACGGCCGCCAGCGGCGCCAGGCAGTTGGTGGTGCAGGACGCGTTCGAGATGACGATGTGGTCCTTGGTCAGCTTGTCATGGTTGATGCCGTAGACGACGGTGAGGTCGGCGCCTTCGGCCGGGGCCGAGACGATGACGCGCTTGGCGCCGGCGGTCAGGTGAGCCGCGGCCTTGTCGCGGGCGGTGAAGATGCCCGTGCATTCGAGCGCGATGTCGACGCCGAGCTCCTTCCACGGCAGCTGGGTCGGGTCCTTGATCGCGGTGACCTTGAACGTCTCCTTGCCGACGGAGATCTGGTCGCCGTCGACCGAAACCTCATGCGGGAAGCGGCCATGCACGCTGTCATAGCGGAGCAGGTGCGCGTTGGTCTCAACCGGGCCGAGATCGTTGACGGCGACCACGTCGATGTCCTTGCGGCCGGATTCGTGGATGGCGCGCAGGATGTTGCGGCCGATGCGGCCAAATCCGTTGATGGCAACTCTGACGGTCATTGTTCTCTCCCTTGGGGGCTGGAAAGCGGATGGGTCCGCAGTTTCATAACGGCGGAAGGCACAAGAATCCAGCCGCAGAACGTCGCATTTAAATCGATTAGGTTGGTCCAGCCCGGCAAAACCGCCAATCGGTGTTGCCAGGCCCGAGGCAATTCCTACTTGCCATGCAGACGGGCTTCGACCGCCTTGGCCGCGGCATCGGCGGTGATGCCGAAATGCGGATAGAGCTGTTCGATCGTGCCCGAGGCGCCGAAGCCGTGCATGCCGACGAAGATGCCGTCGATGCCGATCAGGTGGTCCCAGCCCTGGCGGATGCCGGCTTCGATCGCGACCTTCACCTTGGCGTCGCCGATCGTTTTCTTGCGATAGTCCTCGCTCTGCTGGTCGAACAGCTCGAAGCAGGGCACCGAGACGACGCGGGTCGGGTGGCCATGCTTTTCGAGCAGGTCACGCGCACCGAGGGCGATCTCGACCTCGGAGCCGGTGGCGAAGATCGTCACCACGGCCTCGCCGCTGGCGGCGGCCAGTTCGTAGGCGCCCTGGCTGGAGAGGTTCTTCGCTGAGTGTTCGGTGCGCACGGTCGGCAGGTTCTGGCGGGTCAGCGCCAGGGTCGACGGCGTCTTTTCGGATTCCAGCGCGATCTGCCAGCACTCGGCGGTTTCGACCGCGTCGGCCGGGCGGAAGACATTGTGGTTCGGGATGGCGCGCAGCGCCGCCAGATGCTCGACCGGCTGGTGGGTCGGGCCGTCCTCGCCGAGGCCGATCGAGTCATGCGTCATGACGAAGATCGAGCGGATGCCCATCAGCGAGGCAAGGCGCATCGAGGGGCGGGCATAGTCGGAGAAGCACAGGAAGGTGCCGCCATAGGCGATCAGGCCGCCATGCAGTGTCAGGCCGTTGATCGCCGCCGCCATGCCGTGCTCGCGGATGCCGTAGTGGACATAGCGCTGGCCGTAATCGTCGGGCGTGATGTTCTTGGTCTGGCTGGTCTTGGTGTTGTTGGAGCCGGTCAAGTCGGCCGAGCCGCCGATGGTCTCCGGCACGGCGCCGTTGATGACTTCCAGCGCCATTTCCGACGACTTGCGGGTGGCGACCTTCGGCTTGTCGGCCGACAGCTTCTTCTTGTAATCGGCGATGACGGCATCGAAGTTCGACGGCAGCTTGCCGGCAAGGCGGCGCTCGAACTCGGCCTTCAGCTTCGGCTCGGCCTTGGCCAGACGGCCTTCCCAGTCGGTGCGTGCCTTGGTGCTGTTTTTACCCACGGCGCGCCAGGCATCGAGGATGTCGGCCGGAATCTCGAAGGGCGGCGAGTCCCAGTTGAAGAATTTGCGCGCGCCGGCGATTTCCTCGGCGCCCAGCGGCGAGCCATGCGCCTTGTTGGTGCCTGCCTTGGTCGGGGCGCCGAAGCCGATGGTGGTCTTGCAGGCGATCATGGTCGGCTTGTCGGAATGGCGCGCCGCCTCGATGGCGTAGGCGATCGCTTCCGGATCTGTGCCATCGATGTGGCTGGCGTTCCAGCCGGACGCCTGGAAGCGGGCGACTTGGTCGGTGTTGTCGGCGAGCGAGACCGGGCCGTCGATCGAGATGTTGTTGTTGTCCCAGAAGACGATCAGCTTGTTGAGCTTCAGATGCCCGGCCAGCGCGATGGCTTCGTGGGAGACGCCTTCCATCAGGCAACCGTCCCCGGCCAGCACATAGGTATAATGGTTGACGAGGTCGTTGCCGAAGGCTGCGTTCATGATGCGCTCGCCGAGCGCGAAGCCGACCGAATTGGCCAGGCCCTGGCCGAGCGGGCCGGTAGTGGTCTCGATGCCGGCGGCATGGCCGTATTCCGGGTGGCCGGCGGTCTTGGAGCCGAGCTGGCGGAAATTCTTGATCTGGTCGATCGTCATGTCCTCATAGCCGGTGAGGTAGAGGAGCGAATAGAGCAGCATCGAGCCGTGGCCGGCGGAGAGGATGAAGCGGTCGCGGTCGGCCCAGTGCGGCGCCTTGGCGTCGAATTTCAGGAAACGGCTGAACAGCACTGTGGCGATGTCGGCGCAGCCCATCGGCAGGCCGGGGTGACCGGAGTTCGCCTTCTCGACGGCATCCATGGAAAGGAAACGGATCGCGTTGGCCATCCGATCATGTTGTTCACGCGACGTCATGCTTCCTCCGGAAGTGGGTTGGAGCTTGGGAGAACCCTTGGAAAAGGATGCCGGGACACATAGCAGGCACGGCCTTTTAGTCAACAAATCGGGGCGGATTTTGCCGGGCTTGTGATGGCATCGAGCGCCTTACATTAGCGATAGCGGGGGACAGTCGCGAGAGCTTTGTTGACGCGCCCTTCACCCGGTGCCTAATCTTTCCGAGGTAACGCATTCTGAACGCGCGCGATTCGGTGATGGGCAGGGCATAGGACGAGGCCATGACCGGGGAAACGACCCTCAAGGAAGTCATCGCCAGGCTGGGCAAGGCCATGGAAGGGCTGGAAAACGCCGTGGCGGCGAAGCTCGAGCATGAGCGCGATTACTCGGAAGCCGAGGCCGAGGTGCAGCGCATGAACGCCGACCGTTCGCGCCTGGCGCAGGAGCTCGACAATTCCGAAGCGCGCGCCGAGCGTCTGGAAGATGCCAACAAGGAAGTGTCGCGGCGGCTGGTGACCGCCATGGAAACCATCCGCGCGGTTCTGGACAGGTAAGGCAATGGCACAGGTCACCGTTTCCATCGACGGCAAACAGTATCGCATGGCCTGCGACGAGGGCCAGGAAGAGCACCTGATCGACCTTGCCGAGCGCTTCGACCGCTATGTCTCGCATCTGAAGGATTCCTTCGGCGAGATCGGCGACCAGCGGCTTACCGTCATGGCCGGCATCATGGTGATGGACGAACTTTCGGAGCTCACCAAGCGCGTCAAGGGCATGGAGAGCGAAGTGCTGACCTTGCGCAAGACGCGTGACGAGGCGCTGACCAAAGCCGACAAGAGCGACAGCGTGCTCACAACGGCGCTCGGCGCGCTTGCGCAGCGCATGGAAGATCTCGCGGCGACGCTCGCGCTAAAGAAAGCCTGAGCGCCCGGCGCCAGCGGTAAATCGAAAATCCTGCCTCCAATTGCGGGCGACGGCGAAAAATTTTCGCCTGCCATGGGCAAGCTTCCTACTCCCGGCGTTTGAACCCTACCTTCATGGTGCTAGAACTAACGTCCGGCCACCGCCGAAAGGGGGTGCGCCGGCGGTTTCACAAAAAAGGGTAGGGATAGGTCATGAGTCTTCGTATCAACGATATCGCGCCGGATTTCACGGCCGAGACTACGCAGGGCACCATCAAGTTCCACGACTGGATCGGCGACGGCTGGGCGGTGCTGTTCAGCCATCCGAAGAACTTCACCCCGGTCTGCACCACCGAGCTCGGCACCATGGCCGGCCTGGAAGGCGATTTCAAAAAGCGCAACGTCAAGATCATCGGCATTTCCGTCGATCCGGTGTCGAGCCACGAGAAATGGCAGGCCGACATCAAGACCGCTACCGGCCAGACGGTGAACTATCCGCTGATCGGCGACAAAGACCTGCACGTCGCCAAGCTCTATGAAATGCTGCCGGCGGGCGCCGGCGACAGCTCTGAGGGCCGCACGCCGGCCGACAACGCCACCGTGCGCTCGGTCTACGTCATCGGCCCGGACAAGAAGATCAAGCTGGCGCTGACCTATCCGATGACCACGGGCCGCAACTTCGACGAGATCCTGCGCGTCATCGATTCCATCCAGCTGACGGCCAAGCACCAGGTGGCGACGCCAGCCAACTGGAAACAGGGCGACGACGTCATCATCACCGCCGCCGTCTCCAATGAGGACGCGATCAAGCGCTTCGGGGCGTACGAGACGGTGCTGCCGTATTTGCGCAAGACGAAGCAGCCTTCGGCGTGATGAGCCTTTTTCCTTCTCCCTGTTAAACGGGGAGAAGGTGCCCGAAGGGCGGATGAGGGGCGGCGCGGCGGTCGAAGATGAGCGCGCGCCTGCTCCCCGGTCCGATTGTTTGTTCTGACTTGACAACCTCGCAGCCTCGGCGCTGCCCCTGATTGCTGCCCATCCTCCGCTGCGGCTGCGGAGGGTGAACCGGGCATTTCTCCTGGCATAGCGACGGGAGAAGGGGGCGCGCCACCGCTTTCGCCAAATAAAAACGGTGGCGCCAGATTCTGGCGCCGCCGTTTTGCTACTCAATGCGCGGTGGCTTTACGCCGCCGGCTGCGCCTCGATGGTGCGCAGCGCCTGGATCTGGCGCTTGGCGGCGGCCTTGACCGCGTCCTGCACCTTCTCGAAGGCGCGTACCTCGATCTGGCGCACGCGCTCGCGGCTGATGTCGAACTCGGCCGACAGCTCTTCCAGGGTCAGCGGCTCTTCGGCGAGGCGACGCGCCTCGAAGATGCGCCGCTCGCGGTCGTTGAGCACGGACAGAGCGCCCGACAGCATGGAGCGCCGGTTTTCCAGCTCGTCCTGCTCGATCAGCATCTCTTCCTGGCTTTCGTGGTCGTCGACCAGCCAGTCCTGCCATTCGCCGGACTCGCCCTCGCTCGCCCGGATCGGGGCGTTGAGCGAAGCGTCGCCCGACAGGCGGCGGTTCATAGATACCACTTCCGCCTCGGAAACGTTGAGGCGGGTGGCGATCTCGGCGATCTGGTCGGGCTTCAAGTCGCCATCGTCGAGCGCCTGGATCTTGCCCTTCACCTTGCGCAGGTTGAAGAATAGACGCTTCTGGTTGGCGGTGGTGCCCATCTTGACCAGGCTCCACGAGCGCAGGATGTATTCCTGGATCGAGGCCTTGATCCACCACATGGCATAGGTGGCGAGCCGGAAACCACGCTCCGGTTCGAATTTCTTAACGGCCTGCATGAGGCCGACATTGCCTTCCGAGATCACCTCGCCGATCGGCAGGCCGTAGCCGCGATAGCCCATGGCGATCTTGGCGACGAGCCGCAAATGGCTGGTGACGAGCTTGTGGGCAGCCGTGGTGTCCTGATGCTCGGCGTAGCGTTTCGCGAGCATGTACTCTTCCTGCGGCTGAAGCATCGGAAAGCGGCGGATTTCTTCCAGGTAACGGGCGAGACCGCCTTCACCGGAAACGATACTGGGTAATGATTGGGCCATGATAGCGCCCCTCTCTCTTTGGAGTGGATGCCCCCGAAAAGCGGCGGGCATTCGTCACGGATGCCAAAGGCTCATCCGCGACAACCTGTGTATATAGGAACAAAACCAGAAAAGACAGCATTTGTTCAACACGAAACAGTGTGTCACGCTGAAGTGAACAACGCCAGTCAGGTTTTTTGATGGTCGGTTTGAAGCGTCTTAATGGCAGGTTTCAGAGCTTGCGGAAGCCGCCGACCAATTCCTCCATGTCCCTTGGTATTGGCGCCTCGAACCTCATCGATAGATGGGTGGTCGGGTGCCGGAATTCAAGGAGCCAGGCATGCAGGGCCTGCCGGGGAAAGGCGCTGACCTTGGCTTTCAAGGGTTCGGGCAGCCGGTTGGCCTTGGTGCGGAAGGCCTGCCCGTAATCCGGGTCGCCGATCACCGGATGGCCGATATGGGCCATGTGGACGCGGATCTGGTGGGTGCGGCCGGTCTCCAGCCGGCATTCGACCAGGCTTGCGGTGGCGAAAGCCTGCTGTCCTTCGCCGAAGCGCTCGACGACGCTGAAATGGGTGACGGCATGGCGGGCATCGTCACGACTTTCCGGCACCACCGCGCGGCGGATGCGATCGGCGGCGCGGCCGAGCGCGGCGTCGACGGTGCCCGTCGGCCGTTGCGGAATGCCCCAGACCAGCGCCAGATAGGCGCGTTCGAGATCGCCGGTGCGGCCGTGGTCGGCAAAGGCCTCCGACAGCGCCTTATGCGCGCGGTCGGTCTTGGCCACGACCATGACGCCGCTGGTTTCCTTGTCGAGGCGATGGACGATGCCCGGCCGCCTGACGCCGCCTATGCCGGACAGGCTGTCGCCGCAATGATGGATCAGCGCGTTGACCAGCGTGCCGGTCCAGTTGCCGGCGCCGGGATGGACGACCAGTCCGGCTTGCTTATTGATGACGATCAGCTCGTCGTCCTCGTAGAGGATGTCGAGGGGAATGTCCTCGCCTTGCGGCTCGGCCGGCTCCGGCGCGGGCACCAGAATTTCGATCCGCTCACCGGCGATCAGCTTGCGCTTGGCTTCCAGCACCTGCCTGCCGGCGATGGAGACCGCGCCCTGTTTGATCAGCGCCTGCACGCGGCTACGCGAGAGCTCCGGCCCGAGCCGGGCGGCAAGCCACTGGTCGAGACGCTGGCCGGCGGCGTCGGCGCCGGTTTCCAGCACGACGGCTTCGCCAGCAGCCAATTCCTCGTCCGCCAATTCGTCCTCTATCAATATCGGGGTCTCTTCGTTATGAGCGCTCATCGAAAACCGTTGCGGATTGTCTAGCCATGGCCCGGCCAATCGCCGAAGAAGATGAGGAAAAGCCGCTCGACCCCGCGGCCGAGAACGTGCGCCGCAAGCTCGTCCGCTTCATGATCGTCAATCTCGGCCTACTGTTCCTCGCCCTTATGGTGGTGATCGGGGCGCTTGTCTACAAAGCCCGCAACGCGCCGGTGGCGGCGCCCGCCGGCGATGTCCAGGCTCCGGCCGGCGCGCCGCTGTCGGGCGACATTGTGCTGCCCGTCGGCGCCAAGGTGATCAGCCAGTCGCTCTCCGGCAACCGCCTGTCGATCGATGCCGAGCTTGCCGACGGCAGCCGTTCGATCTTCGTCTACGACATCGCCGAACGCCGCATCATCGGCCAGTTCTCGATCCGTAACAAATGAGCGGCTTTGCCGAACGCCGCAGCGTCGCGACCGTGGCGCTCGTCGTCGCCAATTACGACGAGGCGGTCGCCTGGTATGTCGAGCGGCTCGGCTTCGTGCTGAGCGAGGATGTCGACCTCGGCGGCGGCAAGCGCTGGGTCACCGTCGCGCCGGCGAAGGGCCATGGGGCGCGGCTGCTCCTGGCGGAAGCGTTCGGCGAAGAGCAGGAAAGCCGCATCGGCAACCAGACCGGCGGCCGCGTCTTCCTGTTTCTCGAGACCGACGATTTTTCCCGCGACCATCGGGCGATGCTCGCAAAGGGTGTCGAATTCCGCGAGGCGCCGCGCTTCGAGGCCTACGGCACGGTGGCCGTCTTTTCCGATCTCTACGGCAATCTCTGGGACCTGATCGAGCCGAAACGACAGGGCTGATCGGTGGCGGCCAGCAAAGCGCGCGAAGCGGTCGAAACCCTAGGCGGAGCACTCATCGGCAAGCCAATGAATGCTCCGCTTAGGACTTTTGTTTTGTCGCAGATTCTTGTCGGAAAACCGTACGACACTTTTCGCGAATCTGCTCGGTTGCTTTTTCCCGGCCGCCAGCCTATGTAGCCGGTTCTTGAGCGCGCCCATCGTCTAGCGGTCAGGACACCGCCCTCTCACGGCGGGAACAGGGGTTCGATTCCCCTTGGGCGTACCAAGACAATCAAACAAGCCGAACTTTTTGCCGAACTACAACTGCCGGCGCCGTATCGTTTCGGCGAGTTCGGCAAAGGCATCGACGATTCCCTCGCCGTTCTTGGCGCTCACGAACTTGACGCTCGATCGCGGCAGCTGGCCGATCTCTTCGGCGCTGCCGGGGGCCTCGGCGAGATCGATCTTGTTCACAAGGGCCCGGTATGGCCTGCCTGGAAATCTCGCCTCGAAGCTGCGGACCAGCTCGACCATGCGCGTCACGGTTTGCGGGCGCGTCACGTCCGACACGACGATCGCGGCCGACGCGCCGGTGACGTAGACGGTGTCGAAAATACGCGTCCCGAAATCGCCGTCGGTGTCCCACAGCACAAGCCGCGCCGTGTCGCCGCCGCGAACCGGATCGGCCGGAACATCGTAGCTCAGCACCTCGACGCCGAGTGTCGATTTGTATTCGCCGTCGAAACGATCGTGCACGAGACGGTACATGATGGATGTCTTGCCCACACCCATGTCGCCAAGCAGCATGACCTTTGCGCTGAGCATCATTGAGGGCGCTCGGCGCGGAACACGTTTTCGAAGGTGACGCGGCGGTTGCCTTCGCTCGGCACGTCGGAGATCGGCAGCGATGACGAGCGCGACACCACAAACAATCGCGACGGCTCGATCCCGAGCGAGGTCAATCTTCGCACCACCTGGTCGGCCCTCTTGCGGGCAACCACCCGGTTGGCGACATCCGTTCCGGTATCGTCCGCGTGCCCTACGACACGGATTCTTAGATCGTTGCCGGCGAGAAGCCCGGCAAGATTGGCAATCTGCTGCCCAGCCTCCTTGTCGTCGGCGAAGGCGTCGCCTGTGCCAAAGAAAATTGCCGTCGAGGCCATGAAGCGGTTGAGCCGCTCGGCCGGGCTGTCGACCATCGATTGCAGGGCGTCGTACTGCTGGTTCCTGGATTTTGTCTCCTCGGCGAGCGCCGCGCGTGTTTCATCAATGCCCGCCCGCAGGCCGGCAAGGGATCGCAGCTCTTCTTCGCTTGGTCCGCGCGTCTGGTCGATGCGGGCCTGCAAGCCCGCGAGGGACTGCTTCTGGCCGGCAACCGCTTCGCCGGTCTCGCCGGCGGACTTCTGCAAGCCGGCAAGAGATTGCCGCAGCTCGGCGATCACCTGGTGGTTTTCGTCGATACCCGCCTGGAGGCCGGTCACCGATTGCCGCAGGGCTTCGATGTCGGCGCTGAGCGCCGCCACCTGCTCCGTGCCCGGCACGACGCCGATCCGGCCGACGACCCGATAGGGCGCTGCGGCCTTGGCCAGGGCGTCGATCAGCGGAGCCGTCTGCACCTGGCTTGGCTCTATGCCGGAGACCGAGACGCTGCGATTGCGGTGATCAAAATCCAGGCGCAGGGGAAACGTTTCCAGCAGCGGTTGCTTGCCGGCCAGTTCCTGGAGCGCATCGTTGGTGCGCCGCTCCAGCATCGTGCGGGTCAAATAGACGCTCGCCAGCCATGCCAGCCCGGCGGCGACGAGAGCCGCGAGGACGAACAGGACGACCTTTCCGGCCCGACGTGCTTTACGCTCCGCGGCGGGAGCGGCTTCGATGGAGGCGGCCAGCGACGCCAGCATGGCGGCGTCGCAGTCGAGGCCGCGATCCATGTTCTCGATCGTGTCGAAGAAAAGCGAATTGATCCTGTCATTGTCGACGGGGCGAAGGGGGCCGATGCATTCCGCGGCCAGGATGAACCGAGGCGAGGCGCGAAGCACGATTTCGCGTCCGCCGAAATCGAGCTGCTGCAGATTGCCTTCCCCCGCTAGGGCCTGAACGGAAAATTCCAGGATCGCCGCGACCATCGCGCTCAGCAGGTCGGCCCGCTCGTCGGAGGTCTCTTCGCGCTTCCAGTCCGCGACGAGGCGACCGTTGCCGCGTTCGATCATCAGCAGCCGGTTGACGCGCGGCGGACTGGCGTTTGCCAGAACGAACTCGCTGATCGGCCGGCCGGTCGCCAGCGACTTGACGCGCCCGATCCACAGCTCCGTCGATGTCAGGGCGTTGAGGCGCTGCTCCAGCCGCGCGACGAGCTCCTTGAAGGCGTTCGCCACGGCCGCGCTGACCAGCCTGCCCGTGATCGGGTAGAGCGCGTCGACCATGAGGTCGCGCGAGTTCCTGATCTCGCTGCGAATCGCGGAGACTACCGATGGCGCGATGACGTTCGCCAGCTCGCGCGGCCGAACGACTTCGGCGCGCTCCAGCGCGGCGACCAATATGTCTGCCGTCGCCGTTTCCAGACGGTCGGGGCTGCCGATGTATTGCTGAAGCAGGGCGACGTCCGCGCCCAGCGCCTCGAGACGCGCCGCCTCCGTTTGAAAGAGCAGTTTTCTAAGCTGCTCGATCTCACGGTTCTGGCCGGCGGCGGACGTCATGCTACTTTCCCGCGCGCCCGGACCCTAGCCCGCTGATGGTTGCTCCAAGGTCCGAAATCGCGGCGCCGATATCCCTTTGCGAGGCGAGCCGCTTCTGTTCGGTTTCCCGCTCCAGTTCCAGGACGTGCGCCTGGAGCGTTGCGAGCTCCTTGGCAAAGTCCGCCTGGAGCTGCTTGATGGTGGCCTGCATCTCCTCGCGCAGGTCGGCAAGGTTGCTTTCGAGCGACCGCTGCGCGCCTCCGAACAGGAGATTGCGAACCTGGTCGATCGTCGCCTCGGCATGGATTTTGGCTTCGGATCCGTTCGCGGATGCGGCTCCATCCGCGGCTTTTGCGGCTTGCTCGGCGGCTTTCATGTTCTTTCCTCGGTTCTCACGCTCACTGATACGGTGACGACCGTTATATCAAATCCTAATTCGTGTGACAGGCAATCGACTTATTGCCTTTGTGGGAGCTATCTCGCGTCGAGCGTGGCAATTGTGCCGCCCTATCAATCGTCACCTATCGCAATGACTGCTCGCACGCCAGTCGCCCTTCGGGGCTGAATCGAATCCGAGCTCAATCGAATGCAGGCCGAGCAGCCCCTGCACCGGGAAAGACGCGGAGCCGCCTTGCCAGGAGCGATGCCCGGTTCGAGGGCGATCCGGCTGCTGCCGAATATGACTTTCGTCATCTCCGGTCCTGACCTTCGTCAGGTGCCGCAACCCCTTGAAACGGCCTAGATCAGCACGCCGGAACGCTGCGCGACGGCGGACGTGATTTTTCGACGGGAGGTTTCCAGATGGGATTTTTGGACAGTCTACAAAGTGCCTTGCAAGGCGAACAGCAGGGCGGAGGCTCGTCACTCCTGGCCGATGCGCTGACCGGCGTTGGCGGTTATCAGGGTGTGCTTGCCATGCTGCAGAAGTCGGGTCTCGGCGACCGTGTCGAATCCTGGCTGAGCACCAATGCCGCAAATCTTCCCGTCGCGCCCGACGAGATCAAGGCGGCGCTTGGCGACCAGCGTCTTCAGCAACTGGCGAGCCAGTTCGGGATTCCGCTGGACCAGGTGGCCGCTGCCCTGGCGCAACATCTTCCGGCCGCGGTCGACCAGGCCAGCCCCGACGGGGTGCTCGCGACGCACCGCGGCTGACACTGACGGACAGCAAGACAAATCCAGACGGCTTTTGCGGCAACCACGCCGCGCGACTCGACAGCGGTGTCGCTGTCCAGCCGAAAACGAGAGGGCAAGCGTGTGAGCAAGCAGGACGAACTGATCAGCAAATATGCGGCGGACCTGAGGGTCAAATGCGGCCTTACGGCGGATTTGGATCTCTTGACGAAGGTGACGAAGGGCTGCGGTCCGGCGATCTACGACAAGGATGCATCCACCGTTTCGGCCTCGGACAAGGAGGAGCTGGAACGGGTCAAGAAGAACTTTCTCATCAAAAGACTGGGGCTGACGGCCGATGCCGGCCTGGACGCGGGGCTCGCCAGGGTCATCGACCAGTACGGCCGCACCAACCGCAACAAACACCGCCCGGTCTTCTACTACCTGCTCGTCAAGCATTTCAGGCGCGAGAACGCCTTCGCCTGACGGTGCAAACAGGCAAATGGGCTAAGAGGAGATGGGGATGCTGAAAGAATTCCAGGAATTCATTTCCAAGGGCAATGTGATGGACTTGGCCGTCGGCGTCATCATCGGCGCCGCCTTCGGCAAGATCGTCGATTCCTTGGTCAACGACATCATCATGCCGATCGTCGGCGCGATTTTCGGCGGGCTGGACTTCAACAATTACTTCTTCGGACTGTCCTCGAACGTTCATTCGACCGCGCTGGCCGATGCCAAGAAAGAGGGCGCGGTCTTCGCCTATGGCAGCTTCATCACCGTGGTGCTGAACTTCCTGATCCTTGCCTTTATTATCTTCCTGATGGTCAAGGCCGTGAACAATATGCGCAAGCGTCTGGAGCGCGAAAAGCCCGCGCCTGCCGCTGCACCGCCGCCGGCCGACGTACAGTTGCTGACCGAAATCCGCGACCTGCTCGCGAGAAAATAGCGGGATCGTCCGAGGCGGCCGGGTCAGGCCCGGCCGCCTCCGACCCTGCGTAGCCTTGCGTCGATTCTCGATCCGCGAGCCTTCGCGGCCGACCAGCGGAAATCCCCGGCACAGCGTTCCGCCTGCCCGCGCGAACCATGGGCAAGGCTTCAAACAATGAAAATCGGCGCGGAATTGCTCACGAGGCTCGACGACACCATGCGGACCGTCAAAGCCCAGTTGGCCGAGATGGAAGCCGGGCATGCCGACGCGCTCGTATCCCTGCTTGCGGGCAACAAGACTGCCCGTGGCTTCCCCGCAAAAACCTCGGAGCCGCGGGCCTTTTTGCGCGTTCGATCGCCCGGCAGGTCCGGTGGGAGAAACCCAAAGGTCGCGGCGCACCGAACGGTCGTTCAGCCTATCGTTTTTATGGCCAGTTCGGTCCGGTTCTTGGCGCCGCACTTCTCCAGGATCGTGCTGACGTAATTCTTTATCGTGCCCTCGGCCAGATGCAGTTGCGCGCCGATCTCGCCATTGCTCTTGCCTTCGATGATCAGTTTCAGGATCTCGTTCTCACGCGCGGTCAGGTCGTTGCGGATCGACGCGCTCGCCGGGGCGTGCCGCGGACGCAATCGCTTGAATTCCTCGAGAATTTTCGCGGCGACACCGGGTGAAAGCGCGGATTGGCCGTTCGCCACGGTCCGGATCGTCGCCGCGATCTCGTCGATCCTCGAGTCCTTCAGCAGATAGGCCTTGGCTCCGGCGCTGACAGCCTCGAAAATCAGGTCGTTGGTCTCGAACGTGGTCAGGACCACGATGCCGGTTCCCGGAAATTCGCGCAGGATACGCTGGGTTGCCGTGACGCCGTCGGCGCGCGGCATTTGCAGATCCATCAGGACGACGTCCGGGCGGTACCGGCGCGCGAACTCGATCGCCTGCTCGCCGTCGGCCGCGGCGCCGACAATTTCGAAATCGTCGTTTTGCTGGGCAAGCAGCGTGGCAAGGCCTTCCCGGATCAATGTCTGATCCTCGGCGATCAGCACGCGTATCCTTTCGGATTTCAGGCGCGGATCGGTCATCTTGCTACACCCCCAACTTTCTACGCACCCACGATGCCGGACCGGTCGTTCGTTGCCGGCACGGTCAGGGGAAGGGATGTCCGAACCAGCGTGCCCGCCCCCGGCGCGCTTTCCACCGCGCATTGCCCCCCCGCGAGCTCGGCGAATTCGGCCATTCCAATCAGCCCGAAATGTCCCTGTTTGGGGACGGTCCCGTCAAAGCCACGTCCGTCGTCGCGGACATCGACGATGAGTCTTGCGCCAGCTTCGGTTCTTTCCACGGCCGCGTCGAACCGGACCCGTCGCGCCTTCGCATGCGCCTCGACGTTGCGCAACGCTTCGCCGACGATGCGCCGAACCGTCGTCTCGTGATCCTGCAGCCCGGGGCGGGCTCCGTCAGCGATTTGCATGGAGACCTCGATGCCGGTCTGCTGCGCGAAGTCCGACAGCATCTTCTCGACATCCGAACCCGGTTCGAGGTCGTCGGGCATCCTGAGCCGGGCGATGGCGTCGCGCGCCCGCGCCAAGCCGGTTATCGCGGCTTCCTCGGCAACCGCGAGCCCGTCCGAAACGCGGGCTGGATCGGTCGCCAGGAAATGCCTGGTCAGCCGGATTTGCGTCAGCAATGCGACGATCGAATGCACGAGCGTGTCGTGGAGGTCGCGCGCCAGGCGAAGGCGGGTGCGGGCGAGCGAGGCGAAGCGCACCTCGGAATTGGCGGCTTCGAGCTGCTGCTCCATCAAGCGTCGGGCGCGCCGCTCGCTTTCGAACATGATCTCGGCCTGGCGCGCGGTGAAGTCGGGCATCGCGATGACGACGTAGTGCGATCGATCGCCATTCCACAGGATGACCGCGGTGACGGGACGGTCCAGCCCCGGCAATTCGGCCCGCACGCCCGACAAGGCGATCAGATCGCGGCGTCCCTCGGACAAGGCCGCCATCTCGGCTTCCATCCCGACCAGGAGCGTGCACAGGCAGCAGTCCGCTCCAAGGGCGGGGAGCCACTCGACCAGGCGCCCCACTTTTTGCTGAACTGTCCTGTCGGCCCGCAAAACAGCAAGCCCGATGACTTCCGCTTGCGCGGCCGGCAGTAATTCTGTGCCGATATCGATCATTCGTTCTCGCAAAAACAGCCGCAGCGCGCGGCAGTCCACTTTGACGTAAGCCCGAACCGGCCGCAAACGAATATGACTTTCGTCATCATCGCCCCTGACTTTCGACAGATGTCACGCCCCCGCCAAAGGGGCTATGTCGAAGGTCGTCGACATCGGCAACCTGTCGACGTGGTTTGAAACGATGATCTTCGTCCGGTTCGCCGGCACGACGGGCTCAGGCCGAGGGAGCTGGGGTTGCCGCGATTTCAGCACTGGGAAAAGGAACCGTGGACGTGGAGACGGTTTCGGCAGTTGCCGATCAGCTTTCAGATATTGGCGCTTCTGTCCGTAGCCGCGATCCTGTCGATCTCATTTCTGATCTTCGTGCTTTTTATTTTCAGGTAATCGAGGCTCCGTCTCGAGCCGCGCAGCAAGCCAAACCCGAACGCCGGTCGCCATGAAGCTAAACGTCCAATTCATCAAGCACCCAGGCTCGAAAGAGCGCATGGTCGTGCTGCCGGAATCCCAGTTCCGCATACTCAAGCGGACCGCGATGGCGGGTGTGAGCGAGCTCGATGAGCCTGCCCCCAACAGTCCATTGCCCAAGCGCGTCCTCGACAGGATCGCCGCCGGCGAGAACCCGGTTCGCGCCGTCAGGGTCCTGCGCGGCCTGAGCGGAAGGCAACTCGCCGCCCAAGCCGGAATAACCCCGAGCATGCTGTCGCAGATAGAGCGCTCCGGAAAGACGGCCTCCACCCGGACCCTCAAGGCGATCGCGCACATCCTGGATGTGCCGCTCGGTGCCATTTCGCCTCATCTGTCCGCCGGAATCGGAGGTGTGCCGGCCGATGCCGGGAGGACCGTGGCGTGGATCCTGACCTGAGGATCGAGACGCCCGCGGCGGCGCCCGCGCGCGCTTCGAGATCGGCGGGCAAAGTGTGGGTGAGTGAGATGAACGCGACAGAGAGCCGTTCCCCGTGGCCGCTGAGGGGGATCCCCGAGTGGCGAATGGCCGTCCTGATCGGATGCGGCTGTTGTCTGATGCTGATCGCCATCGGTTGGCTATCGAGCGTTACCTCTTCCGCCGCGCGTGATCCGGACCCGCTTGCCGTCAACACCGCTGGCAAAGAGCGGCGCATCGTTCCCCGATCGGGGATCGACTTCGCCTGCAAGGGGCAGAACTGGGGTCATGAATCGAGTGAGTGCCTGGCCGCCATCCGAATCCAAACCGGACAGCGGCGATCGATCCGCATCATCGCCGACGGCGGCAACGGCTCGCAAGCGCAGTGAAGGCTCGGCGGCGCTTCTGGCGTAACGTCCCGGATTGAATTAGCATCCCCTCATCGCGCTCCGGCCGCGATCCGACAGGATGCGGAATGCGGAGTGCAACGAGAACCGGGCGGTGGTCGCGTGCCGAGGCTGATCCGAGCGCGGCCAGGCACCTGGAAACCGGCAAGGCGCAAGTGCAGGCGGGGAGGAGCCAATGCGGAAGCTGCAGTCGCAAGGCGTTCATCACATCACGCTGGTCGGCGCCGGGCGCCAGACCTCGATCGACTTCTGGGAGGGCGTGCTCGGCATGCCTTTCATCTTCGAACAGCCCAATCTCGACAAGGCGAGCGAAAGCCATCTCTATTTCGATCCGGGCGACGGGCGTTTGATTACGGTCTTCACCGACGAGACTCGGGTCCCCGTCAAGCGGCGGACACCGACCGATATCGGCTGCGTCCACCACATCGCGTTCTCGGTATCGCGGGTCACCTTCCTGCAGGCGGTCGCGCGGCTCGACGAGCGCGGCATCAAGCACAGCGGTGTGAAGGATCGCGGTTTCATGGACTCGATCTATTTCGAGGATCCGCTGGGGCTGTTGGTCGAGCTTGCTTCCTACCGCTTCGAACCGCCGGCCGGCTTCACCCCTGCAGACGTGCTGATGGAGGCGCACAAGATCCGCGTGGCGCGCGGCGACTACAACATCGCCGAACTGCATCTGGCCGACGCCATCCAGGCGCTGGTCGAGCGGTCACGCGAAACCCTGTCGGAAAGCAGGGCGGCTAAAAATCCTTATTAACGGGTCAGGGAGGACCGACATGGCAAAAGCTGCAGCGAAGAGTGCAAAGAAACCCGCGGCCAAGGCGGCGCCGAAAGCGGCGGCCAGGCCGGCCGCCAAAGCTTCGGCCAAGGCGGCGTCAAAGCCGGCGGCAAAAGCGGCGCCCAAAGCGAAGCCGGCCAAGAAGCCCGGCGTGAAACTCAGCGTGCTGAGGCCGAGCGTCAACAACATGACGGTGCGGGTGTTCGCGCGCGCGGCCGGGCTCGATCCGACGGAGACCGATGCCTGGGGCCAAACGCGTTCGCCCGAATTCCTGGCGCGCAATCCGGCGCATCTGACGCCGATGATCGAGGATAAGGGCCTGCCGCGCGGCGTGCTGTGGGAAAGCTGCGCCATCATGCAGTATCTCGCCAACAAGCACGGGCTGGATAAGTTCTATCCGAAGGCGCCGGCCAAGCGGGCGATGATCGACAGCGCCATGTTCTATCTGGTCGGCACACTTTATCCGTATGTCGCGCGCGCGACGTATCCGGCCCTCGGCTTCCCGCAATATGCCGGCGAGGTCGGCCACGGCGACGCCCATCCCGACAAGAAATCGGAAGCGCAGAAGGCGGCGATGGCTGCGATCGCGGAGCCGCTCGAGGTGTTTCATTCCTTCTTCCGCGACGGCAAACCGTTCATCGGCGGCAACAACCCGTCGATCGCCGATATAAGGCTGGCGGCAACGCTCGAATTCCTGGCGGTCATCGACTACGTGCTGCCCAAATGGGCGAACGAGTATATGGCGGCGCTGGAGAAGAAGCTCGGCAAGGCTTATGCCGAACCCGCCGGCGACGTGCGCGGCTACATCGCGCATGTGAAATCGCAGGCCAGGGCGTAGCAGTTCCTCGGGGTTAAGGTTTCGTTTACCTAAGGCCTGTCTACTGGTCGCAGTCCTCGCCGCGACCACGGATGTACTGGCGCCATGACGAGGCAAGGGAAAGGTCGGCTCCGTGCCGGCCTTTTGCTTTTTTTCGCGGCCGTCGGCGCCGCAATCACGACAGTATGATTGCGGCGCCGACGGGCGGGTTGAAAGCCTATTGTCATCTCCGTCATGGGTCGTACGATGCCGCCAGGCGGTTGAGCGATGGCAACGAGGAATCCGCGATGAACATGGCAAGATCCTTGATGATGGCGGGCGCGCTGTCGATCGCGCCGTTTCCATCGGCCGCCGCGTCGCTCAGCAGCATGAACGAGGTCGGCGCCGCGTTGCTCGCCTGCTGGACACCGCCGGCCAATTCCGACAATTCCTCCGTCACGCTCAGCTTCAGCTTCAAGCGCGACGGCACGCTGATCGGGCCGCCGAGGACGACCGCCATCCATGTCAGCGGCGACGACAAGGCGCGCAAGGCCTATGTCGATGCGGCGACCAAGGCCCTGAACGATTGCCTGCCGCTCAGCTTTTCGCCGTCGCTGGCGCAAGGCGTTGCCGGAAACGTCTTCACGCTGCAGTTCAACTCGCCGAAGACCTAAAACGCGTCGCGCTGAAACGGATTCAGGCGACGCGCTTTAGCCACTCGCACTTTCCTGGAAGTCCTCTAAGGCGCCGAGCCCGGCCGTGCCGCGCTCAAGTCAACCGCGTGCGCGTCTGACCTGGGCGTGTTTTTCCAATTCCGGCATCTCGAAGACGTAATCGTTCCAGGCGGAGTCCGGGATCTGCCCGGCCAGGTAGCAATCCAGCAGAAGGCTTTGTTCGGGGGTAAGGGGTCTCGGCGCCTGCTCATGATCCAGCCCAAGAGAATGGATCAGGTTCCTGGTCAAGCCAGAGACGGTGAAGTGAATGGACATCTTCAGTCTCCTCTGCACTGCGCGGCTCACATCAACGCCAACAACGTTTATCGCCGGTCAAAGGTTTCATCAGCAGTCCGTGATCGCGCAGCGGCCCTGCTTTGGCCGACCTGAAAATGGTTTTTCGGCTACTGTCTCAATCTTGAAATGAAAGCGTAATATTCGCTTCACAAGCTTTGGCGTAACACTTGAATCATATAGGTGAGTTCCCGGCTAAGCTTTGTGTATATGAGTTATCTCTCAATTAGCTTGTATCAATTAAATCTTCGAACAGGGGTGGCGCCCGATGACGAGGTTGCGGCTTCTTAAGATATCATTGCTGGTGGTCATGGCGATCTTGGCGATGACGCAGGTTTCTTATGCCGATTCTTGCTCGGCGCTGAGAAGCCAGATCCTGTCCGGTGGCCGCGACGCGGCGAGCCCCGAGCTTGGGCAACTGCGGCGCCAGCTCGCCGCGATCCAGGGGCTGGAGAGGCAGCGCCGCTGCAGCGCCGTCGGCGCCGTCGGGGGCTTCTTCAATGCCTGCGCGGATCTTGCCCGGAATCGGACCGAGGTGCAGCGCCGGATCGCCAGCATCGGCAATTCCGGCCGCGACTCCTCCGGGTTGCAGGCGAGATACGTGGCGCTTGGCTGTCAGGGGGCTCCCAAGCGGCAGCAGGCGCCGCAGCAGCAGGCGTCCAACCCAGAGGCTTCCACCCCGGCATATGGCGGGAATGCGATGCTGTTTTGCGTTCGCCTCTCGGACGGCTATTTCTTCCCTGCACCGAATTCGCAATTCGCGCGAGGCGGGGACCTCAAAGATACGGTCGATCAATGCCGCTACATCTGCGACGATGCGGGTGTCGATCTCTATACGCTGAGCGATCCGAGCCTTGAGACCGACCAGATGGTCGCGGTCGAGACGCGCAAGCCCTATACCGAACTCCCAACCGCCTTCCGCTATCGCGATGCCGCCGAGTTCAAGGCCTGCGACCTCAAGCGCTACTCCCAGCGAGTGGCCGAGCTCAGGGCGCGCACGGTGAGGCCGCGCAACATGGAAAACGCCATCATTCCCTTGCCGACATCAAGGCCGGACATGGGCACGGTCTCGGAGATTCCATCGAGCGGTGCTCAGGGCGCGGGAGCGGATGCGACCAGCTCGATCGCGCAGCCCGAGGCGCTTGTCCCGGCAGATGCAAAGCCGGTGCGCGTGGTCGGGCCGGCCTTCTTCCCCGCGAATTGATCGGGCCATCTTCCCCTGCCTTGCGGCAGGGCCGCCTGGCTATTTTGACCAGGCAACATTATTCGCAGACGACCCGGTAGCGCTTGCCGTTTTCGCCGACATTCCTGCAGGCGAGGGGTCTCTGCTCGCCGGAAGACTCGTCCGGCATGTCCTGGCTCAGGGATGGCGTCATCGAAGCGCGCCTGGGGTAGCGCCGGACGGCCGGGCCCGGCGGCGGGCCTGGCGGCAGAGGAAAGACGTCCGACGCGATCTGCCGCGGCCCGGTCGTTCCCGGCGGCGCCTCGTCCCAGACACGCCTGACATCCATCCGGTTGGGAACGATCACCGTGCCGTCGTCGCTGCGCACGCAGCCGCCCGCTGCAAGCAGCGCCGGGCACAGGACGAAAGCCGCGATTCGACCAAACATTAGCAACACCTCAGGCACCTTATAATGCGTCGTTGCCTCGATCGCCAACGGGCGGATTATCGCAGCCGGCGCCACAACCGGAATCTGGCTCAACGGGACCGGCGGCAGGCGGTTGCAATCATTATGGTTAGCGGATCGTTAATGCTTGTCGGGCACATTCCGCCGACGGACCGGCACGGTTCGGTCCTGGGGGTAGGAATGGCGGACACGGACGGAACTGTCGAGGCGGACAGCGCGCGGAGCTTCAACAAGGCGGATATGCGCGACAACGGGGCCTTTCTCGGTGGCGTCCACGATATGGCCGGGACTTCGGAGGCGCTTGCCAATCTGAGCCTGATGGTCGATTCGATGCCGATCGGCGTCATCGTTCTCGATGCCGAATTGCGGGCGGAGGTGGTCAACCGGGCATTCTACGATTTCTGGAAGATCGATCCGCGGCGCGCTCCGGCCGGCAGTCGCTTTCGCGACCTCATGGAAGCCAGCCGTGACGCCGATCCGTTCGGCGGCGAGGAACAGGCCTGGCAAAGCCATGTGGCCGAACGGGAGGCCGAAATCCGCGCCGGAGCCGCGGGGTCCAGGCAGTTGCCGCGCAAGGACGGCCGCACACTGATCGCCTCGCTGGCGCCGCTTCCCGGAGGCAAGCGGCTGATCTCCTATGTCGACATCACCGACATGAAACAGCGCGAGACAGAAGCGGAGGACGCACGCAGGAACCTCGCCACCGTGCTGGAGTCGCTGCCGGCCGGCGTCATCATCTACGATCGCGACGATCGCTTCGTCTTCGCCAACCGCAAGCTGCAGGATACGCTGCCGGCGCTGAAGCCGGCCTGGCAGCCGGGCCGCACATTCCGCGAGGCGTTGTCTCTCGGCCATTCGGTCGGCTACTTCCGCTCGAGCGGCGACGCCGAAATCGACGGTCTGTATGGCGTCGACACCGAACGCTGGCTTGACGCCATGCTCACGCGCTACCGTTTGCCGAGCTCCGCCTACGAACGCCTCAACGCCGACGGGCGCTGGTACCAGGTCTATGACATGCGCACCGACGACGGGACGTTCATCGGCGTGCGCGTCGATATCACCGACATCAAGACGCGCGAGAAGGCGTTGCGCGACTCCATGCGCCAGATCGACCTCTACCGGCACGTGATGGACGAGCTGCCCGTGGCCGCCTTCATCAAGGCCGACGATCTCAGCATTGAATTCGTCAACAAGGCCTGGTGCGCGCTGACCGGCTTCGCCAAGGACGAGGTGCTCGGCAAGACGGATCGCGAGCTTTTCGCGTCGGAAGAGGCGGACGGTTTCAGCAATGACGACACCGACGTCGTGGCGACCGGCTCGGGGCGCGAGATCGAGGAGGCCGTCACCCACCGCGACGGCACGGTCCGGCAGCTGATGACGCGCAAGAGCCGGCTGGTGGCGATCGACGGCTCCGTGCATCTGGTCGGCTCCAGCACCGACATCACCGACGTCAAGGCGCGCGAGCAGGCGCTCCGGCAGAGCATGAGCGAGAACGAGGTGTTCCGCAGCCTCATCGACAAGGTGCCGGTGTCGATCTACGCCAAGCGCTCGGACCTCAGGCAGTTCTACGTCAACAAGGGCTGGTGCGATCTCACCGGCTTCAGCAAGGAAGAAGCCGTCGGCAAGACCGATGTCGAGATTTTCGGCGCGGACGGCGAAGCCTTCGTCGCCAGCGACCTGGCCGTGCTGCGCACCGGCGAGACGCAGGAGATCGAAGAGACGGTGACGATGCCGGACGGCAGCGTCAGGCACCAGTTCGCCCGCAAGGGCGCGATGATCGCCTCTGACGGCTCGCTCTATCTGATCGGCTCCACCACCGACATCACCGAGCTCAAGCAGCGCGAGGCCGAGCTCAGCGAGGCGCGCCGGCGCGCCGTGCTCGCCGACCGGGCCAAGTCGGAATTCCTCGCCAATATGAGCCACGAGATCCGCACGCCGATGAATGGGGTTCTTGGAATGGCAGAGCTGCTGGCAAAGTCGGACCTCGATCCGAAGCAGAAGACGTTCACCGACATCATCGTCAAATCCGGCAACGCGCTGCTCACCATCATCAACGACATCCTCGATTTCTCCAAGATCGATGCCGGCCAGATGGTGCTCGACCCGGCGCCCTTCAATCTCGCCGAGGCGATAGAGGATGTGGCGACGCTGGTGTCGACGCGCGCCAAGGAGAAGGACCTCGAGCTCATCGTCCGTGTCCAGCCGGGGCTCGACGGCCAGTTCGTCGGCGATGTCGGCCGGATCAGGCAGATCGTCACCAACCTGCTCGGCAACGCCGTGAAGTTCACCGACGAGGGCCATGTCCTGGTCGACGTGACGGGCGACCGGGTCCCCGCGGGCACGAAGCTCACCATTTCCGTGACGGATACCGGTATCGGCATTCCGGAAGACAAGCTGAAGCTGGTGTTCGAGAAATTCAGCCAGGTCGACACCTCCTCGACCAGGCGGCATGAGGGCACCGGGCTTGGCCTTGCCATCACCTCGCGGCTGGTCGAGATGATGGGCGGCGAGATCGGCGTCGACAGCGCCGAAGGCAAGGGCTCCACCTTCTGGTTCACCGTCACGCTGCCCAGGGCCGAGCAGGGCGGGCAGCGCATCATGCCGGTCGATGTCACCGGCGCGCGCGTGCTCATCGTCGACGACAACGCCGTCAACCGCTCGATCCTGAGCGAGCAGATGGCGTCGTGGACGTTCGATTCCTGCGCGGCCGAAAGCGGCGCCGAGGGGTTGAAGGTGCTGATTGCCGCCGCCGCCTATGGCGTGCCGGTCGATTGCGTGGTGCTCGACTATCAGATGCCCGGCATGACCGGCGCCGAGATGGCGCGCATCGTGCGCAACACGGCGGGCCTGGCGCATACGCCCATCATCATGCTGACCTCGGTCGACCAGTCGCTTGCCGGCACGGCCTATCGCGACCTCGGCATCGATGCGCAACTGATCAAGCCGGCGCGCTCCTCCATTCTCCTGGAAACGCTGGTCTCGACCATCCAGCGCCACCGCCACAGCAGCACGGCCGCGCAGCCGCAACCCGTCATTGGCGCCGGCAGCTCCCCGCAAGCCGCTCCGGCGCAGACGGCGGCATCGGACCGCGCCATGCTGCAGCCGCCGCCGGCGCGGGCGCGTCCACGCCCTGCCGATGCGGAGCGCGGGCTCGACATCCTCGTCGCCGAGGACAATGAGGTGAACCAGATGGTGTTCACCCAGATCCTCGGCGAGACCGGTTACCGCTTCGAGATCGTCGGCAATGGCCGCAAGGCGCTCGACGCCTTCGGCAGGCTCAATCCGCGCATGATCCTGATGGACGTGTCGATGCCGGAAATGAACGGGCTGGAGGCGACGGGCGCCATCCGCAGGCTCGAGGAGGACATGGGCACGCATGTGCCGATCGTCGGCGTCACCGCGCACGCGCTGAAGGGCGACCGCGAACGCTGCCTGGAGGCCGGCATGGACGATTACCTGCCGAAGCCGATCAGTCCGCGGGCGCTGCTCGAAAAGCTCGAGCGATGGCTGGGCTCGGACGTCGAGACCCGGCGCAACGCAGGTTAGAGCAATATCGGGAAAAGCGTGAAACGCTCAGGCTCCGGCGCCTTCGCGTAGCCGTCCGTCCCGGAACTGCGCGAAATCAAGAGTCAAGGCGGATTTTAGCCGGCTGGCGGGCGCAGGGCGTTGACGCATGCGTATGGTGCGATCGCACCATATCAAAGCAAACGCCAAGCTCGGACAATCGTGACATTGATTCCGCTCTTCGGTTACGGGCGGGAGCAGCGACCGCCAACAAGAAACAGCGTCGACTCTACCCCAACGGACCTGTTTTCGGCGATGGCCAGGCCATGATCCGCTCTGGCATTCAGGCAACGCACTCTCGTCCGGATTTTATTTCCCGGCGGCCGTCATCCGGCCGCCGGGATAAATTTTGTTTCAAAAGTCAGACAAGTTACTGATTCCCGCGGCAAACTCCGGCCGGTCCTTCGAGGCCGCCGCGGACCCTTCCGAGCATCCCCGTTCAGGCGTTACCGGGCTGACACGAAACTGTCATGCGACTGTAATAATCGAAGGCTATTGCGCTCACCGGGCGCCGATAGAACGGGTGCCGAAAGACCATCTTCCGAACAGGAGCAGGCCACATGAGACATTTCATCCGCTCGGCGGCCGTTGCGATTGCAATGGCTGCGGCATCAACCCTTAGCATCTCCGCCGCAATGGCAGCCGATATCTCCGGCGCCGGCGCCACTTTCCCCTATCCGATCTATGCGAAGTGGGCCGACGCCTACAAGAAGGAGACCGGCATCGGTCTCAACTACCAGTCGATCGGCTCCGGCGGCGGCATCAAGCAGATCAAGGCCAAGACCGTGACCTTCGGCGCTTCCGACGCGCCGCTGAAGGGCGAGGATCTGGACTCCACCGGGCTCGCGCAGTTCCCGATGGTGATGGGCGGCATCGTTCCGGTCGTCAATCTCGAAGGCATCAAGCCGGGCGAACTGGTGCTCGACGGTCCGACGCTGGCCGACATCTTCGCCGGCAAGATCACCAACTGGAACGACGAAGCGATCAAGAAGCTCAACCCCGACGCCAAGCTGCCCGACCAGGCGATCGCCGTCGTCCACCGTTCGGACGGCTCAGGCACCACGTTCAACTTCAGCTACTACCTGGCCGACGTCAGCGCCGACTGGAAGTCGAAGGTCGGCGTCAACACCGCGCTCGAATGGCCGGTGGGCATCGGCGCCAAGGGCAATGAAGGCGTCGCCAACAACGTCTCGCAGACCGGCGGCGCGATCGGTTACGTCGAATACGCCTATGCCAAGCAGAACAAGCTGACCTACACCGACCTGATCAACAAGGACGGCAAGAAGGTCGAGCCGACCGCCGCCGCGTTCTCGGCCGCCGCGGCCAATGCCGACTGGAGCTCGCAGCCGGGCTACGGCGTCATCCTGGCCAACCAGGCCGGTGCTGAATCCTGGCCGATGACGTCGGCCACCTGGATCCTCGTCTACAAGAAGCCCGACGACACTGCGGCCACGACCGAAGCGCTCAAGTTCTTCGCCTGGTCCTATGCCAAGGGCGACGAGCTGGCCGCGGGCCTGGACTACGTTCCGATGCCCGACGCGGTCGTGAAGAGCGTCGAGGAAATGTGGGGCAAGGACATCGTCGACGCGAGCGGCAAGCCGCTCTACTCCGGCATGTAATTCCTAGCGAATAAGGAGGGCGTCTCCGGCGCCCTCCTGTCTCTTTCGAAATGCGAGGGGCTAAATGACAGCCGTTTCCGACGCCGCGACATCGTCCGCCCTGCGGACCAGGGAAGCGACAGTGCGCCGCTTCGCCTTCACCGACATGGCATTCCGGACGGCCACGCGCCTTTCCGCCATCCTCGTGCTGGTTCTGCTCGGCGGGGTCGCGATCTCGCTGGTCGCCGGCTCGTGGGAGGCGCTGTCGAAGTTCGGCTTCTCCTTCCTGACCACCGAATCCTGGAACCCGGTCACCGAGAATTTCGGCGCCCTGGCGCCCATCTACGGCACCATCGTCACCTCGGCCATCGCCATTCTCATCGCTGTGCCGATCGGCATCGGCATCGCCATCTTTCTGACCGAGCTCTGCCCGCGTCCGCTCAGGCGCCCGATCGCCATCGCGGTCGAGCTGCTCGCAGGCATTCCCTCGATCATCTACGGCATCTGGGGCCTGTTCGTGTTCGCGCCGTTCCTGCAGACGACGATCCAGCCCTTCGTCATCTGGCTCTTCAAAGGCATCCCCGGCCTCAACAGCCTGTTTGCCGGCCCGCCCTACGGCATCGGCCTGCTGACCTCGTCGCTGATCCTTGCCATCATGGTGCTGCCCTTCATCACCTCGATCACCAAGGACGTGTTCGACACGGTGCCGGCGGTGCTGAAGGAATCGGCATACGGCATCGGCTGCACGACCTGGGAAGTGACCCGGCGCGTGACCATCCCCTATACCCGCGTCGGCATCATGGGCGGCGTCATGCTCGGCCTCGGCCGCGCGCTCGGCGAGACGATGGCGGTTACCTTCGTCATCGGCAACGCGCACCGCATCAGCGCCTCGCTGTTTGCGCCGGGCACGACGATCTCGGCGACCATCGCCAACGAATTCACCGAAGCCGACGGCAATCTCTATACATCCTCGCTTGTATCGCTCGGCCTGATCCTGTTCATCATCACCTTCATCATCCTCGCGCTTGCACGCTACATGCTGTTGCGCATCGATAGCCGCACGGGAGCCTGACCGATGTCGACTGCCGCATCGCTTCACCAAAGCCGCAAACGCAAGAATGCCGTGATGATGGCGCTGTGCGTCGTCGCGGCCGGCATCGGCCTCGCCTGGCTGGCGCTGATCCTCGGCGCCTTGCTCTACAAGGGGCTCTCCGGGGTGAACCTGGCGGTGTTCACTGAAATGACGCCGCCGCCCGGCGACGCCGGCGGCCTGCTCAACGCCATCTACGGCAGCATCGTCATGACGATCATCGGCATCGTCGTCGGCACGCCGATCGGCGTGCTGGCTGGCACCTACATGGCCGAATATGGCCGCTTCTCGAAGCTCACGACGGTGGTGCGCTTCATCAACGACATCCTGTTGTCTGCGCCATCGATCATCATCGGCCTGTTCGTCTATGAGCTGATGGTGCGGCCGATGGGGCACTTCTCGGCGATTGCCGGCGCCGTCGCGCTGTCGATCCTGGTGATCCCCGTCGTGGTGCGCACCACCGAGGACATGCTGAACCTTGTGCCCAACGCGCTGCGCGAAGCAGGCGCCGCCATCGGCGCGCCGCGCTGGGTGGTGATCCGCTCCGTCGCCTACCGCGCGGCAATGTCGGGCATCGTCACCGGAATCCTGCTGGCGATCGCCCGCATCTCCGGCGAGACGGCGCCGCTTCTCTTCACCGCGCTCAACAACCAGTTCTGGTCGAGCAATCTCAATGCGCCGATGGCCAGCCTGCCGGTGACCATCTTCCAGTTCGCTCTCAGCCCTTACGAGGAATGGCAGCAACTGGCCTGGACGGGCGCACTCATAATCACCCTGACGGTTCTCGGGCTGAGCATCATCGCCCGCAGCCTAACCGGACGCAGAGAGGACAGATGAAACCGATGTTGTCCACCGACCTGAACGCAGCCGATACGACCGTCGAGAAGGCCAAGATCGAGGTCAAGAACCTCAATTTCTACTATGGCCAGTCGAAGGCGCTGAAGGACATCAACCTGTCCCTGCCCGAGCGCAGCGTGACAGCCTTCATCGGCCCGTCGGGCTGCGGGAAGTCGACGCTGCTGCGCGTGCTCAACCGCATCTACGAGCTCTATCCGAAGCAGAGCGCCGAGGGCCAGGTGCTGCTCGACGGCAAGAACATCCTCGACCGCTCGCAGGACCTCAACCTGCTGCGCACCAAGATCGGCATGGTGTTCCAGAAGCCGACGCCGTTCCCGATGTCGATCTACGAGAACATCGCCTTCGGCGTCAGGCTCTATGAGAAGATCAGCAAGGCCGAGATGGATAGCCGCGTCGAGCAGGCGCTGAAGCGCGCCGCGCTGTGGACCGAGGTCAAGGACAAGCTCAACGCCAGCGGCCTCAGCCTCTCGGGCGGCCAGCAGCAGCGCCTGTGCATCGCCCGCACCGTGGCGGTGAAGCCCGAGGTCATCCTGCTCGACGAGCCGGCCTCGGCGCTCGATCCGCTGTCGACCGCCAAGATCGAGGAACTGATCGACGAGTTGCAGGCCGACTACACGATCGTCATCGTCACCCACAACATGCAGCAGGCGGCGCGCGTGTCGCGGCAGACGGCGTTCATGTATCTGGGCGAGCTGGTGGAGTTCGACCGGACCGAGAAGATCTTCACCTCGCCTCGCGAGAAGCGCACGCAGGACTACATAACCGGCCGCTTCGGCTGAGTTCATACGAGGACATCATCATGGCCGAACATACCGTCGCCTCCTTCGACGAGGATCTGAGGCAGATCAGCCGGCTCATCAACGACATGGGCGATCTCGCCAGCTCCATGGTCGGCGGTGCGACCAGGGCGCTGCTCGAGACCGACAATGCGCTGGCGCAGCGCGTCGTCTCCGACGACGCCATCATGGACGCTCGTCAGCGCGAGCTCGACGACCGCGCCATCACGCTGATCGCCAAGCGGCAGCCGATGGCGGACGACCTGCGCAACGTGGTCGGCTCGATCCGCATGGCGGGCGACCTCGAACGCATCGGCGATCTCGCCAAGAACATCGCCAAGCGCGTCGGCTCGGTCGGCGTCAGCGCCGCGCCGCGCGACCTCACGCATTCGATCGATTCGATGGCGCAGCTGGTGCTGATCCAGGTCCAGGCCGTGATCCAGGAATACATGGTGGGCGATGCCACGGCGCTGGCCAAGCTTCGCAACGACGACGAGCGCATCGACGTCAAATACACGTCCGTCTTCCGCGAGCTGTTGACCTACATGATGGAAGACCCGCGCAACATCACCGCTTGCACGCATCTTCTGTTCTGCGCCAAGAACCTCGAGCGCATCGGCGACCATGTGACCAACATCGCCGAGAATGCCTATTATGTGCTGACCGGCACGCAATTGCCCGCCAATCGTCCGAAGCAGGACGAGACCGCAATGTCGGCGCCGGCGGCCTGACGAAAAGGTTACCCCAATGATCGCGCCACGCATCATGGTGGTGGAGGACGAGGAGCCGCTGGGGGTGCTGCTCCGCTACAATCTCGAATCCGAGGGTTACCAGGTCGAAGTGGTGACCCGCGGCGACGAGGCCGAAATCCGCCTTCAGGAAAACGTTCCCGACCTGCTCGTGCTCGACTGGATGGTGCCGGCGGTTTCCGGCATCGAGCTCTGCCGGCGTCTCAGGATGCGGCCCGAGACCGAGCGGCTGCCGATCATCATGCTGACGGCGCGCGGCGAGGAAAGCGACCGCGTGCGCGGCCTCTCGACCGGCGCCGACGACTATCTGGTCAAGCCATTCTCGACGCCGGAGTTCATGGCGCGCGTCAAGGCGCTGCTGCGCCGCGCCAAGCCGGAGGTGCTGTCCAGCGTGCTCAAGGTCGGCGACATCGTGCTCGACCGCGAATCGCACCGGGTCTACCGCAAGAAGAGCGAGATCAGGCTCGGCCCGACCGAGTTCCGCCTGCTCGAATTCATGATGCGTCATCCCGGCCGCGTGTTCTCGCGCAGCCAGCTGCTCGACAATGTCTGGGGCGAGACGATCTATATCGACGAGCGCACCGTGGACGTCCATGTCGGGCGCCTGCGCAAGGCGGTCAACAACGGCCGCATGCCGGACGTCATCCGCACCATCCGCGGGGCGGGGTACGCGATCAGGGAGGATTAGTCCCGAGGGCGGAAGTTCCGACGGGATCGGCACTCCAACATTAACGCTGGTGGGTAGTCGAGACGCTTGCGCTTCGTCATCCACGGGCGGAGCAAGGAGCGTAGCGACGCAGCGCAGACCCGAGGATCCATGCCGTGACTTCCACGCGCCGCTATGGCGCAGAACTCTGCACCGCTGCACCCTACGATCGAGGTAACGGCATGGATTCCAGGGTCTGCGCGCGTCGCTTCGCTCCTTGCTCCGCCCTGGAATGACGAAGTCGCGGTGGCTTCGGCCAATCTCCAACGTTGGTGCGATTCGCGGCTTCAGCGCCATGTTCGCTCAGGCCACGTTCTTCCCGGCCCCCGCTCTGGCCTGCACCCCCGGCGCGAAAATCTCCTGATCGACGAAGGTCAGCGCGCGCATGGCGCAGCCTTCGCGGATAAGCGGCAGTTCGTTCGGCTCGGTGTCGAAGGAGATCGATTCCGAGTGCTGGCCGCCGGCGGTCTGGGCGATCGCCTCTCGCAGCGCCGGCTCGATCAGGTCGAAGGCGGCCGCGCTTACGCCGACCATGGCGACAGGCGCCGGGTCGATGAGGGCGAACAGGCTGCCGAGGCCGAAACCGAGCGCTTCGCCGGCCCGGCGATAAGCCTCCCGTTCGGGTCCGTCCTCCTGCCGGGCTTTCGCGGCCAGCGCGCGCATATCGGCGTCGCCGACGTCGGTCGGGGTGGCGTCCTCGCTTATTCCCATGGCGCTGCGCCAGATCGCGTAATTGCCGGCATAGGCCTCGACGCAGCCGCGGCGGCCGCAGCGGCAAAGCGCGCCGCCCGGACGATGGATCATATGGCCGAACTCGCCGCCGGAGGAATGCGTGCCGCTGAACAGCGCGCCCTTCAGCACAAGGCCCATGCCGATACCGTGCGAGAGCAGGATGGCGATGAAGTCGTCGCGATAGCGCTCGGGATCGCGCCATTGCAGCGCCACCGCCATCATGTTGCAGTCGTTCTCCATGGTGGCGGGAATACCGAATTCCCTTTCGAGGAGGTCGGCGAAAGGGATGTCGGTCAGCGGCGTGATCGGCGACCACAGCATGGCGCGTGAATGGGAATCGGTGATGCCTTGAATGCCCATGGCGATGCGGGCGACGCTGCCCACGTCGAGGTCGGGATCCCCCAGCCGGCGCCGCACGATCGCCATGCATTCGCCGATCAGCTCGTCGCGGGGCATGACAAGCGTGTCGAGGCGCTGCTGCTCCTCGGCAACCACCTGGCCGGCATAATCGATCACGGCGACCGACAGGAAGTTCAGCGACAGCACCACGGTCAGCACCGCGGCGGCTTCGGGGTTCAGCGCCAGACCGATCTGCGGCCGGCCGCGTTTCAACGCCGTCGGCTCGCTGGCCTTGCTTTCGGTGAGAATGCCTTCCTGGATCAGATCGGCGGAGATCGCCGAAATGGTCGAGTGGCTGAGCCCGGTGGTGGCAGCAATCTCCGTGCGCGAGGGCTGGCCGGCGCGGCGCACGGCCGAAATCACCATGGCGCGGTTGCGCCGGCGCAAATCGTCGTGACGGATTCCGACCGACATCGTCTCGCACGTCCTCCCAGTCATCGCGGCCTTGTGATGATGATGCCATGGCCTGTCGGTGACATGCTAGGGATAGTGGCAGAAGCCGCAGCCTGTGTCATTATTTATTGCGGATGTCGAAAAAAATGCCCTGACCCATCAAAACCCATCAGAATCGCAGTTGACAGCGTCGTTTTGCTGGATCACTATTTTTTTGAGGCTCGAAAAAAAGCCTCTATGCCGGCCTTCGGGCCAGTCTGGGTCGCGCCGCACAGGCGCAGGGAGGATATCATGAAGAAATTCGCAGCCGCCATTCTGGCGGGCGTTGCCATGTCGCTGACGCTGGCGTCGGTCGCCGAGGCGAAGGACAAGGTGATCGGCGTGTCGTGGTCGAATTTCCAGGAAGAGCGCTGGAAGACCGACGAAGCGGCGATGAAGGCCGCCATTGAGGCCGCCGGCGACAAGTACATCTCGGCCGACGCGCAGTCCAATCCGGGCAAGCAGCTGACCGACGTCGAAAGCCTGATCTCGCAAGGCGCCAACGCGCTGATCATCCTGGCGCAGGATGCCTCGGCAATCGGCCCGGCGGTGCAGAAGGCGCTCGATGAAGGCATTCCGGTCGTCGGCTACGACCGCCTGATCGAGAACAAGGACGTGTTCTACCTGACCTTCGACAACAAGGAAGTCGGCCGCATGCAGGCCCGCGAGGTGTTCAAGGTCAAGCCGGAAGGCAATTATGTCTTCATCAAGGGCTCGGGCGCCGATCCGAACGCCGACTTCCTGTTCTCGGGCTCCATGGAAGTGCTGAAGGAGGCGATCGACAGCGGCAAGATCAAGAATGTCGGCGAGGCCTATACCGACGGTTGGCTGCCCGCCAACGCGCAGAAGAACATGGAGCAGTTCCTGACCGCCAACGACAACAAGGTCGACGCGGTCGTGGCGGCCAATGACGGCACCGCAGGCGGCGTCGTCGCGGCGCTGACGGCGCAAGGCCTGGCCGGCACCGTTCCGGTCTCGGGCCAGGACGGCGACCACGCGGCGCTCAACCGCATCGCGCTCGGCACGCAGACCGTGTCGGTGTGGAAAGACGCGCGCGAGCTCGGCAAGAACGCCGCCGAGATCGCCTTGCAGCTCGCCGACGGCAAGAAGATGGGCGACATCGCCGGCGCCAAGGACTTCACGACGCCCGGCGGCAACACCGTCAAGTCGCTGTTCCTGACTCCGATCGCGATCACCAAGGACAATCTCAACGTCGTCATCGACGCCGGCTGGATCAAGAAGGACGAAGTCTGCGCGGGCGTTGCCGCCGGTAGCGTCAAGGCCTGCAACTAAGTCTGCCGGCTCTCGATCAAAATCCCTGCGCCGCGGCCTGAAAGCCGCGGCGTTTTCTCAAAAAGATTTGTGTTTCCGCCTCTGGCGGATAGCTTCTAGGCTTGGCCAGGCATCCGCGCCAGACGGGCAGGCCGGCGGGAGGAAATCATGACCGACACGACGTCTACCCAACCGGCGGACACCGCGCGCGCGTCGGAACTCGGCGCCGTCGCCCGGTTCCTGAAGGCGACCGAGCTCGATACCCGCATGCTCGGCATGATCGGCGCGCTGCTCTTGATCTGGATCGGGCTGCATGTGATTTCCAGCCTGCGCCTCGGCGTCAATCCGCTCGACTTCGACAGCCGCACGTTTCTCACGCCGCGCAACCTGTGGAACCTGTCGGTGCAGACTTCGGCCGTGGCGATCATGGCCTCCGGCATGGTGCTGGTCATCGTCATGCGCAACATCGACCTGTCGGTCGGATCGGCCGAAGGGGTGATCGGCATGGTCATGGGCTTTGCCCAGGTGCATTTCCTGGTGCGCTTCGTCGGGCTTGAGCTGGGCAATCCGTGGATATGGGTGCTGGCATTGCTGATCGGCCTGGCGCTCGGCCTCATCATCGGCGCCTTCCAGGGCTTCATCATCGCCTATCTCGAAGTGCCGGCCTTCATCGTGACGCTGGGCGGATTGCTGGTATGGCGTGGCGCTGCCTGGTGGGTCACCAGCGGCCAGACGGTGGCGCCGCTCGACGCCACCTTCCAGCTGATGGGCGGCGGCCCGGCGGGCTCGATCGGCGCCAGATGGAGCTGGGCCGTCGGCATCGTCGCCTGCCTGGCGGTTATCTTCATGCATTTCAACGGCCGCGTGCAGCGCAAGCGCTTCCGCTTCCCGCTGCGTCCGGTCTGGGCCGAGACGCTGCTCGCCACGGTCACTTGCGCGGTCATCCTGGGCGCGGTGTGGCTCGCCAATTCCTATCCGTGGCCGGTCGGTATCGTGAACCGCTACGCCGCCGCCAACAACATCGCCGTTCCCGAAGGCGGGCTGTTCATCGCGCATGGCATCGCCATTCCGGTGCTGATGGCCGTTGCCGTCGGCCTGATCATGACCTTCGTCACCAAGCGCACGCGTTTCGGCCGCTACGTCTTCGCCATCGGCGGCAATCCGGAAGCAGCCAATCTCGCCGGCATCAACACGCGCTGGATCACCATGAAGGTGTTCATGATCATGGGCGTGCTGGCGACGATCGCGGCGGCGATCTCGTCGGCCAGGCAGAACTCCTCGACAAATGTGCTGGGGACGCTGGACGAACTGCTGGTCATTGCCGCGGCAGTCATCGGGGGCACGTCGCTCGCCGGCGGTTCCGGCACCGTGCTCGGCGCCATGCTGGGCGCATTGCTGATGCAGTCGCTGCAGTCCGGCATGGTGCTGCTCGGCGTCGATTCGCCGCTGCAGAGCATCGTCGTCGGCGCCGTACTGGTCGTCGCGGTCTGGCTCGACACCATCTATCGCAAGCGTGTCTGAGCATGATGCCGAAAAGTGGAAACCGGTTTTCGGACGAGACCATGCTCAAGCATGGACTATAGGGAGGAGAAGGATCATGGCTGACAAAATCGCTCCCGCCGGCGTTCCGCTGGTCGACATGCGCAACATCTCGATCGCCTTCGGCGGCATCCGCGCCGTCGACGACGCCTCGGTCGATCTTTTCCCCGGCGAAGTGATGGCGCTGCTCGGCCACAATGGCGCGGGCAAATCGACGCTGATCAAGATCCTGTCCGGCGCCTACAAGCGCGACAGCGGGCAGATATTCATCAATGGCGAGGAGGCTTCGATCTCCAATCCGCGCGATGCCAAGAAATATGGCGTCGAGACGATCTACCAGACGCTGGCGCTGGCCGACAATGTCGATGCCGCCGCCAACCTGTTCCTCGGCCGCGAGCTGATGACGGGCTGGGGCACGCTGGACGACGTCGCCATGGAAGCCGAGGCGCGCAAGGTGATGGGCCGCCTCAATCCACGCTTCCAGCGCTTCAAGGAGCCGGTCATCAAGCTGTCGGGCGGACAGCGGCAGTCGGTGGCGATCGCGCGCGCGATCCTGTTCAACGCCCGCATCCTGATCATGGACGAGCCGACGGCGGCGCTCGGTCCGCAAGAGACGGCGCAAGTCGGCGAACTGGTCAAGCAACTCAAGGCCGACGGCATCGGCATCTTCCTGATCAGCCACGACATCCACGACGTGTTCGAGCTCGCCGACCGGGTCTGCGTGATGAAGAACGGCCAGGTGGTCGGGACCGCGCGCACCACCGACGTCACCCAGGACGAAGTGCTCGGAATGATCATCCTGGGCAAATGCCCGCCAGGCGCCATTCCGGGTCCAGGCGCGCTGAAGATAGCGGCATGATGATAGCCGGCTAATTAACGACTGCGTGATGTACCAGCCGCAGTGATGATTTGACCGCGCCATTGTGTTGGCGCGGAGACTTGCCCATAAAGGTCGTCGACCGTCCACGGGCCGCATCCTTGATTTGAAGAAGCTCTTTCCGATCGTTGCCTTCGTCGCCGTCGCGCTGATCAGCCTGACGATGGCGGGGTTTGCCTATTTCGCGACGCAGGAGGCGGCTCGGATCAAGTTCGAGGGTACCGCCGATGACGCGCTGAGCCGCATCGAGAGCCGCATCGACCTGCATCTGTCGCTGCTGCGTTCGACGCAGGCGCTGTTCGATGCCCGCAACGGCGACATCTCGCGCGGCGAATTCAAGGCCTTCTTCACCGCGCTCGACATCGACGACAATTTCGCGGGGCTGCGCGGCATCGGCTTCATGAGGCTCGCCAAGACCGGCGACGAGGCGGCGGTGGAACGCGACATCCTGCACGACCATGGGTCGGCGCATCCGATCTATCCCGCCACGACGCAGCAATGGCGAACGCCGATCGTGCTGTTCGAGCCGCTCGACACGTCCAACCAGTCGATCATCGGTTTCGACATGTTCACCGAGCCGGTACGGCGCGCGGCGATCGAAGAGGCGATGGCGGATGACCAGCAGCATGCGAGCGGCATGGTCCAGCTCGGCCAGGGCGCCGGCGTGGCGCAGACCTTCACCGGATTCCTGGTTTTCGTGCGGCTGAACGTCGAAACCGCGCCCGACGTCATCAATGCAAGCCGCTCCTCGACGGCCGGTTTTCTTTACGTTGCCTTCCGCGCGCAGGATCTGTTCCAGGTCGCGCTCAGCCATTCGCCGCTTCTGCCGGTCAATGTCGAGGTCTATGACGGCAAGCCCGAGGCCGGCAATTTGCTGTTCCGTTCGGAGGCGCCGCCGGCGGAACGCATCGGCGCGAAGCTTTTGGCACGCCGCGATATCGTCGTGGCGGGCGAGCCGTGGACCTTGTTGTTTCGGCCGACAAGCGCATTCGAGCCGCCGTCCTCGCGCGCCATCCCGGTGATGCTCGGGCTGTTCGGGCTGCTGCTCGCCGGCGCCATCGCCTTGGTGGCGCGCTATCAGGAACGCGCCTATGACGCGAAATCGGCGCTGCACGAGGCGACCGAAAAGAGCCTGCTGGAAAAGGACCTGATCCTGCAGGAGATGAAGCACCGCATCAAGAATTCGATTACCCGCGTGCTGGCGATCGCGCGGCAGACGGCCTCGCAAGCCACCGACGTCAAGGAGTTTTCGGCTTCGTTCTCGGCGCGCCTGCAGGCCATGGCGGCATCGCAGGATATGCTCACGCGCTCGCGCTGGCAGAAAGCCGATCTCGGCGACCTGCTGCGCATCGAGCTCGGGCAGGTATTCGGCAAGGACCTTCCCGAAGGCGTGTTGTCAGGGCCGAAAGTGCTGCTGGACGAGACGACGACGCAGGCGCTCGGGCTCACCTTTCATGAACTCGCCACCAACGCGCTGAAATATGGCGAGGCCGGCGGTTCGGCCAATTCGGTCAAGGGAAGCTGGGCTCTCAAGGTCGACTGGAGCGTCGAAGGCCGCGACCGCGAGAGGACGCTGGTCCTGAACTGGCGCGAGGCGGGTCAGACGGAACTGGAGGCGCCAGTCAAGACCGGCTTCGGCACCAAGTTGATAGATCTCAACGTCACACGTGAATTGCGCGGCACGATCGCGCGCGATTATCACGACGATGGATTGAAGGTGGAAATCAGGATCCCGCTGATCGCGTGAGCGGGCCAACAGCCCTTGGCTGAATTCGAAGAGAACCGGAGGCCGGCTACCCGCCTCCGGTTCTCTTCGCTAAGGAACTAGTTGCAGCGGGCCCGGTAGGTCGTGCCGTCATGGCGGCGATACACGCAGTAGCCGTTGCGAAGGTTGCGAACCAAGAGGCCCGACCCGGCGCCGACGGCCGCGCCGATCAGCGCACCCTTGCTGCCGCCGACCAGGCCGCCCACACCGGCGCCGATCAGGCCGCCGCCGACAACGTCCTGCTCGGTCGTGGTGCAGCCGCTGACGGCGACCACAGCAACCATGGCAATGATCATCTTCCGCATAGAATTGCTCCTCACTTTTGTCCTCACTTTCGGCAGTGCCAGCGACCGTTTAGCATGAAAAAACCTGTTTTGCCTGCCAGATTCTACTGTTGCCTAACATAGTCTTTTTCGGAGCGCCCGCCGTTCGACGCGACAAGCATGCCGGACACCTCCAGCGATGCTGCCAGCGTGCCGTCGGGCCGCACGTTCCAGACGATCCGGTCGTAGTCGTCCTCCAGCGCGGGATCCACGGCGAGGCATTTGCCGATGATGCGGGGGGCCTGGCCCTGCAGGTCGCCGAGGGCGAATGGCCTTTCGGCGACGCAGGCCTGCGCCGTCTCGAAGACGCTGACGGGCACTTGGAGTTCCCGGCAATCGGCCATCGTGCTCGAACAGCCGACGACGAAGAGCAATGCGGCGATGTGTTCCATGGCTCCAAACCTCTCGCCGCCAACAACGAATCTCGGCGAACAAAAGTTCCGGGGCCGGAGCTTGAAGCGCTCCGCGCGAAATGGCGGCGCGCTGAAGTCTGGACGTCAAAGCCGCATGCGGGGTCAGAGCAGTTGCCAGGCCGCGGTCAGCGCCATGGCGGCCAGAAGCGCGATCGCGCCCAGGCGGAGCGAAAGATGCGACGACCGCGGCGCCGGCGGCGGCTCGGCATCCTGGAAGCCGCTCATCGAGACGCGGGCGGCCTGCTCCAACCTGTTCATGTCGGCAACCATCATTTCAGTCTCCCCAGGTCGCGCGGGGGGCGGATGGGGTTTCCGGCGCATCGTCAGCCGGGAGCACAGGATCGGACTTTATGGTGAACAGCCGGTTAAGGGCCTCCGCCGGCAAAGCGCTCCCTCTCCGTTTTGACGCAATTCCGGACGGACAGCTACGGCGAAGCCGCGTAAAGCGCGTAAAGCGCGTCGCGCTGAAGCGGATCCCACAGTACACGACTCATTGGGTTTTGATGGTCTTAGGGAAAGTGCTGAGCCATGCGGTTAGAGCGTTTTGGGGTGAGAAGTTGATCTATGCCCTGAGGGCGTCTAGTCCGATGCGGAACCATGACTTTTCGCGTCGGCCGTGGGCCTTTCGCTTGATGGCCTTC
>NZ_VFTW01000037.1:0-42529 GCF_006440815.1 Mesorhizobium sp. B2-8-3 | reverse complement strand
ACCGACCAGAGTTTCAGTGCCATCATCCATCTCGCTGCCGCCGTCATAAACTCACGATGAATCTCAACAAGCCCTAATGCATGTCGCGCAAAAGTGTGCAGCGGTTTTGCGATAACGACATGCATGAAAACAAGCCTTGAAGAAGCGGCAGCCCCGCTCTTTACCCGGACCTTCGATCCGCCCCCCAACAAGGGCGTGATGCTCAGCCGCCAGACTCCTTCTGCGCTTCTTCCTGCCGCAGCGAGGCGATGAAGCGCTTGGTCCGCTCACGCTCCGGATTGTCGAACACGACCGAGGCCGGGCCTTTCTCGACGATCGAGCCGGCATCGAGAAAGACGACCTCCTGCGCGATCTTGGAGGCGAGCCTCAGATCGTGCGTCGCCATCACCATGGTTGTGCCTTCGCGGGCAAGCTGCCCAAGCACGTCGACCACTTCCTGCGCCAGTTCCGGATCGAGCGCCGAGGTCGGCTCGTCGCAAAGCAGCACGCGCGGCGACGGCGCCAGCGCCCGGGCGATCGCCACACGCTGCTGCTGACCACCCGACAGCGTCGCCGGCCAGGCATCGGCCTTGTGCGCCATGCCGACCTTTTCGAGCAGCGCCATGGCCCGCTCGCGCGCCCTTGGCTCCGGCCATTTCAGCACCGTCACCAGCCCTTCCATGACATTCTCGATCGCGGTGCGATGCGGGAAGAGCTGGAAATTCTGGAACACCATGCCGGTCTGCAGGCGAATGCGCTGGATGTCCTTGGCCGGCACCTTGATGCCCGAATGGAATTCCAGCCTCTCCTCGCCGATGCGCAAAGCGCCCGACGTCGGGATCTCCAACAGGTTGATGCAGCGCAAGAGCGTGCTTTTGCCGCCGCCCGAAGGGCCGACCAGCGCCGTCACGCTGCCCTCGTCCAGGCTGACGGTGACGCCTTTCAGCACCAGATTGTCGGCGAAGCGCTTTTCGATGTTGCTGAGGCCGATCATGCGTTGGCCTCCAGGAACCCGCCATAGCGGTTGAGCCGCACCTCCAGCCGCGCCTGCAGCGCCGACAGCACCGAGCTCAATGCGAGATAGAGCGCCGCCGCCTCGACATAGAGGATCAGCGGCTCATAGGTGGTGGCGACGATGCGCTGCGCGGCCTGGAACATCTCGGGCACGGTGATCGCCGCCGCCAGCGAGGTATCCTTGACCAGCGAGATGAAGGTGTTGGAAAGCGGCGGCACCGCGACGCGGCCGGCTTGCGGCAGGATCGTGCGCCGCATCGCCTGGCTCCAGGTCATGCCGATCGAGTAGGATGCCTCCCATTGGCCTTTCGGCACCGAGCCGATGACGGCGCGGATGATCTCCGACGTATAGGCGCCAATGTTGAGCGTGAAGCCGATAAGCGCGGCGGGAAAGGCATCGAGCAGGATGCCGACCGATGGCAGGCCGTAGAAGATCAGGAACAACTGAACGAGCAGCGGCGTGCCGCGAAAGATCCAGACATAGAAGCGAACCAGCGCAACCAACGGCTTTGGACCGAACAGCCGGATCAGCGCCGTCGCCAGTCCGGCGATGAGCCCGAGCGCGAAGGACAGGAGCGTCAGCGGCACGGTGAAAATCAGCGCCGCCCACAACAGCGTCGGCAACGATTCCAGCATCAATTGCAGCCAGTGCGGCACGGAGCGCTTCTCCCTTCCAGATACGGCGGCGCGTTCCCCCGTATGGATTGACTATCATGCAAAAGCCGGCGGGCCGTCAAAGACGGCGGCGCATGAATATCGTGCAAAGAATAACGGGCCGTCTTTGACGGCCCGCCGGTTTCCGAACAAGAGGAGATTGCCTTACTTCGAAACGTCCTGGCCGAAATATTTGTCGGCGATCTTCTGGTAGGTGCCGTCGGCCTTGATGTCGGCCAGCGCCTTGTTGATGGCCGCGACCAGCTCCGGATCGCCCTTGCGCACGATAACGCCGGAATAGTCGGCATTCTCTTCCTGCGCGGCGATCTTCACATTGGCGTCCGGCTTGTGCTTCTTGAAGTCGAGGAAGGACAGGCTGTCGTTGATGGTGGCGTCGGCGCGGCCGGTGAGCAGAAGCTGGATCGACTGGTCGAAGCCGTCGGTGCCGACGAGCTCGGCGCCATTGGACTCGGCGAGCTTGCCGAAGTTGGAGGTCAGCGACTGCGCCGACTTCTTGCCCTTGAGGTCGGCGAAGGTCTTGATATCGGTGTTGTCGCCGCGCACGATCAGCACCGCCTTCGAGGCGATGTAGGGATCGGAGAAGTCGTACTTGGCCTTGCGCGCATCGGTGATGCCGACCTCGTTGATGACGGCGTCGTAGCGGTTGGCGTCGAGGCCGGCGATCAGCCCGTCCCACTTGCCTTCGAGGAACTCGACCTTGACGCCGAGCTTGTCGGCGATGGCCTTGGCGATCTCGACATCGAAGCCGACCAGGGCGTTGGATTCGTCATGGTAGGTGAAGGGCGCGTAGGTGCCTTCGGTGCCGACCTTGATGACGCCCGCCTGCTTGATCTGGTCGAGATTGGCGCCGGCATGCCCGGCCGTGACCGCCAGAACCTGCAACGTTCCGGCGACAAGGAGCGATTTGAGCCATTTCATTTTTCTGTGATCCCGTTTTGACCGGTGCCCCGGCGCGATTGTGAGAGCCGGAAACTGACAGATAGAAGGCCGCGAAATAAGGAACCAGATTTCAAAAATCGCCTCTTCCAGAAATCTGTTTCTCAAAATTGCCTGATAACCGCCAAGCGACTTTTTCGGGCCGATAACAAAACGTTCCCGCTGGCAATATTTGCCCCCTCGGACGGCGGAACCATCGATGCGCCTGACACGTTGCATGGCTGTTGTAGGGCGCGGCGGCATCTTTTCAACCGCTGTAAGCCCACTCACCACCAAAAGGAGCCGGCATGATCGAGGACGCGGCAGGACGGACGCTGGTCCGGGCGGCAATGAAGGCTCCTTATCTCGAGCGCGACGAGGAGCATGTCCTCGCCTTGCGCTGGAAGGAAGAGAACGACCAGCACGCGTTGCACAGGATCACCGTCGCCCATATGCGCCTGGTCATCTCGATGGCCTCGAAATTCCGCCATTACGGCCTGCCGCTCGGCGACCTTATCCAGGAGGGCCATGTCGGCCTGCTCGAGGCTGCCGCCCGTTTCGAGCCCGCGCGCGAAGTGCGCTTCTCGACCTATGCTACCTGGTGGATCCGCGCTTCCATGCAGGATTACATCCTGCGCAACTGGTCGATCGTGCGCGGCGGCACCAGTTCGGCGCAGAAGGCGCTGTTCTTCAACCTGCGGCGTCTGCGCGCCCGCCTCGCCAACGGCGCCGAGCCGCTCTCCAATGCCACGCTCTATCGCGAGGTCTCGGCCGCGCTCGGCGTTCCGGAAGCCGACGTGGCGATGATGGATTCACGCCTGTCCTCGCCCGACAGCTCGCTCAACGCGCCTTTGGCCGATGAGAACGGCGCCGCCGAGCGGATGGATTTCCTGGTCTCCGAAGACCCGCTCCCCGACGAGATCGTCGGCGACCGGATCGACATCCAGCGCCGGGCTGTCTGGCTGAAGAGCGCGCTCGGCGCGCTCAACGCCCGCGAGCTTCGCATCATCGAGGAGCGCAGGCTGAGCGACGACGGCGCCACGCTGGAAGCGCTCGGCGAACAGCTCGGCATCTCCAAGGAACGCGTCCGCCAGATCGAGGCCCGCGCCATGGAAAAGCTGAAGCTGGCTCTTGTGAAGCAGAATCCGGAATTTTTGGCGGAAGCGGCCTGAAATTAATGTAATTAAAAATCAAAGATAAGAAATTTATTAAATAAGAATATATTCGCCGTCGAGGCGATTTCTCCTCGGTAACGCATATTGATTGTGAGCTCTTTAACAGACCGCTGCGCCGCAATCGGCTTTTTTGACGCCTCCAGATCATAACATATGGGGGATCTGCCATGCTGCGATGCTGCGCGCTCCTTGCAGCCCTGTTCCTCGTGGGCCTCTCGACATTCGAAGCGCACGCCGATCGAAGGGTTGCGCTTGTCATCGGCAATTCCGAATATCGCGAAATCCCGGCGCTCAAGAATCCCGACAAGGACGCGGACGACGTCTCCAATACGTTCCGGCTGGCCGGCTTCGAGGTGTTCGCCGCCAAGGACCTGACCAGGCTTCAGTTCGAAGAGCGGTTCCGCAACTATCTGGCGGCGGCCGACGGCGCCGATCTCGCGGTCGTCTACTATTCGGGACACGGCTTTCAGATCGGCGGCGAGAATTTCCTGATTCCGGTCGATGCGTCGCTGAAAGATGCGGCCGACATGGAGGTCCAGGCGATCAAGGTCGACGACATATTGCGGCAACTGCGCTCGAGATCGAAGATCCAGATGATCATCCTCGACGCCTGCCGCAACAATCCCTTCCCGCGCAAGGACTATTGGCTGCGCGACCAGTTGATCGTCGCCGGCGACAGCGGACTTGCGCAGGTGACAGGTTCGCAGAACACGCTGATTGCCTATGCAACCGAGCCGGGGGCGGTCGCCTATGACGGCTCCGGCGATCTCAGCCCGTTCTCGTCGTCCTTCTCCCGCCGCGCGCTGGCGCCGGACCAGGAGATACGCTCAGTCATGGCGGCCGTGCGCCGCGACGTGGTCAAGGCCACCAACGGCAAGCAGGTTCCGTGGGAGAACTCCTCGCTGATCGACGATGTCGTGCTGATGCGCGGGGCGGAGCAACCAGCGCCGCTGCCGCCCGACACGCAGCAGAACGAGCAGGTGGCGGAGCGCGGAATCCAGGTTGCCGATGTCGCCGAGGCGATTGGAAGTCGCGATATCCGCGTCCCGGTCGGCGTCGGCCCGGTTCCGCTGAAACTGGATCTTCCGGCCAAGGATGCCTCGATCAGCCTCAAGCTTGCGAGCTACCCGGCGACCGGAACGCTGTCCTTGCCCGGTCGCGTCCTGTCGCCGCAATCGAGCCTGATGGCCGCCGAGGTCGACAGTCTACGCTATGAGCCGCAGATCGGCTCGGCCGCTCCCGTCGAAGTCGGCTTCGAGATCCGTGTGGGCAACGCCGCGAAGCGGGCGACGATGAAACTATCGCCGGGCGTCGACCCTTGCGACCAGGCCGCCGGCGAGCCGCTCGACCTGCAGGGCGTCGTCCCGGGACGGTTGCCGAACGAGATCGGCGGCGGGGCTCTCGAGACCTGCGAGGCGGCGGTGAAGTCCTACCCCGACATTGCGCGCTTCCGTTACGAACTGGGGCGGGCGCTGCTGGCGGCGGGCAGGATCGACGAGGCCAGGCAGGCGATCCAGGAAGCCGCGGACAAGGGACATATCCGCGCCCTGTTCGCGCTCGGCTCCATCGCCTCGTCCGGAACAGGGGCGGCTGTCGATGCATCGAAGGCGAACGACCTCTATTCGAAGGCGTCGGACAACGGAGACCCCTACGCCCTGGCCGCCTGGGGACGCGCTTTGTTCAATGGCCTCGGCGTCGAGCGCGACACCGGCAAGGGCCTCGACCTGCTGCTCCAGGCAGCGGCGATGGGGCATGTCGACGCCATGAAGGAGCTTGCCGTGATCTTCAAGGAAGGCCGCAACGGCGTGCCCGCCGACCCGGCCCGCGCCCTGGCTTTCCTCAAAGCCGGCATGGCGCGGCAAGACGTCTATTCGATGGGCATTCTCGGTCTTTCCGCGCACCCCGCGCGCACAACCCCCGTGGTCATGGCGTGCAAGGCCCCGAAGGTCATCACGAAGATAAAAGTGGTGCGCGTGCCCGTGTCGAAACCGAAGACCGTCACACCGACAATTCCGGGGGCACCAAAGGTCAAGCCGATGCCAACGGGAACCGGGAGGACATCCTGGACTGGTGGCGGTAGCCACGCTGCCGGCACCGGCGGTGGCAATACCGGCGACGGCGAAGGTGACGGCGGCGACACCGGTAGTGACGGCTTGTGAAGGACAACGGCTCCCGGCCCGGGCGATTGTTCAAATAGCCGACGGCGCCTGGTTGGTGCGAATTCGCAAGTCCCTACCTGTCGGTGACGATCTTGACCTTGTCGCCCGACGACACTGTCGCGCCCGGCGACATGGCGTTGAGCACGCGGAACAGGTCGAGCTTGCGGTCGACACCGACCATCTGCGCGGCGAGCGAGCCCATGGTCTGGCCGGCCTGGACGGTGACGACCCTGATATGCAGCGGCTTCAGCGCCGCCTTCTCGGCCGGACTCAGCACGCGGAAGGAGCCGCTGACCGAGCGCGCCACCGGGTCCAGCGAAGTGCTGGCCGAGGGCGCGGCCGTCAGCAGCCTGTAGACTTGGCCGCCGGCGCGGATCACTGCGATGTCGAACTGCCAGCCTTGCGCGCTGGCATGCGCCGTCGCCGCATCGTTGCCGTTGATCGTCTCCTGGCGCACGCTGGCGTCTTCCAACCCCGCCACCCAGCCGCTGCGGATGTAATCGGTGAGCGATACCGACTTGTCGATCGCCACGCCGTCGAAGCGGATGGCGATGTCGCCAGGCCCGGTCGCGGTGACGGCGGCCGCCGAATTGTCGATGACGAAACCGTCCGGCACGGTGAAGGAGACACCGAGATTGGGGTGCATGAAGGTCTGGCCGCGCACATAGCCTTCTTCCGGCGTGTCGCCGTAAAGCAGGCCGTCTATGCCGGCCAGAAATGCGTCGCGGTCGCGCGTGCCGACGCCGGGCGGGCCGAAATTGCGCGCAAGGCGCTGCGCCAGCTCGATACGCTGCGGCGTGTTGGGGTGCGTCGCCAGGAAGTCGAGGCTGGCGTCGGTGGCGCCGCTGACCGAGCGGAAATCCGTATAGGCCGACATCGACTGCAGGAAGCGACCCGCCGCATAGGGATCATAGCCCGCCTCGCCGATCGACTTGATGCCGATGGCGTCGGCCTGCAGTTCCTGGTTGCGCGAGAATTGCGCAAGCCTGAGCTTGCCGCGAATAAGCGCCGCCTTGGCGGTCGGGCTGTCGCCGAGCACATCGGAAACCACCTTGGTCGCCAGGCCTTCCTCGGCTTCGAGTTGCTGCCGCTGCAGGCCGTGATTCGCGGTGACGTGGCCCATCTCATGCGCGATGACGGCGGCAAGCTCGGACGAATCGTTGGCCAGCGCCAGCAAGCCGCGCGTCACATAGAGATAGCCGCCCGGCAGCGCGAAGGCGTTGACGTTGGGTGAGTTGAGGATGGTGATGCGATAGGTTTGGGTAGGGTTTGCCGACACCACCGTCAGATTGCCGACGACCTTGGCCACCATGCGTTCGAGCCTGGGGTCGGAATATTCGCCGCCATAGGTGGCGAGAATCCGCGGATGCTGCGCCTTCGCCATTTCGGCGAGCTTGGCGTTGGCGACGACATTGTCGACGGTGATCGGCTTGTCGGAAGGCTGGAAGCCGCTTTCCTGCACGTCCGGCGGCGTGAACATCTGGCAGCTGGCCAGTACGGCAACGCTCGCCAGCGCGAGAAATCGTGCCAGCGGCCTCATCCAAACCTTCTCAGCGCCGGTCGACAGATCGGCTTCCTTTCGAACTCTTTCGGCAAATCGCTGCCCAGCCGGACCAGCATGGCCGGACCTAGCCACACTCCCCCGGACAAGGCAAGCAAACGCCGGATCGCCCGTTGCCGGTTTGGCCGTAAATTATGTCCGCTTCCAGGCAATATGTTGTGATCCGGCAACGGTGCCGGCTCGATCGCCGATATAGCGCCGGAAGGCGTCCGGTCCAGACCGATCGAAGAAATCATCCGCCGGCCCGGTTGCCGCGATCGTGCCTTCGTCGAGAAAAGCCACGTCCTGGCCGATGCGGCGCGCATCTTCCGGCTGATGCGTGACGAACAGCACCGTCATTTCGCGCTCGGCATGGATGCCGGCCATAAGGTCGAGCATGTCGTCGCGCAGCGCCGGGCCGAGCGACGCGAAAGGTTCGTCGAGCAGCAAGACTGGCCGGTCGCGCAACAGCACCCGCGCCAGCGCCACGCGTTGCCGCTCGCCGCCGGAAAGCTCGCGCGGCAACCGCCTTTCCTTGCCCGCAAGACCGACCCGCGCCAGCGCCTCGGTGACGTCGGCGCGATCGGCATCGCCGAGTTTGAGCGACGGCGAGCGGCCGAGCCCGACATTGGCTTCGACCGAAAGATGCGCGAACAAATTGTTTTCCTGGAACACCATTGACACCGGCCGCGCCGAAGGCGGCGTGTTGCCGAGATCGGCGCCGCCGATCAGCACCTTGCCCGCATCGGGCGTTTCGAAGCCGGCTATCAGATTGAGCAGCGTCGACTTGCCGGAGCCGCTCGGCCCCATGATGGCGGTGATCCTGCCGGCCGCGAATTCGGCGTCGAAACTGAAGGAGGATTCGCCATAGCTGAACGAGACGCCCTCCAGCGCGACGGTGAGGCCCTTTTGCGCGGCGGCGCCATCGATGCTCGTCGTCATGACTTTCCTTCCCGCCCCAGCCAGTCGGCGGCGACCACCAGCATCAGGCAGACGAGGCCGAGCAGCAAGGCAAGCCCCGCGGCGTCGGCTGTCCGGTAGCTGCCCATGCGCGCCAAAAGCAGATAGGGCAAGGTCTGCACGGAATCGCTGCCGAACAGCGCGATCACGCCAAGATCGCCGAGCGACAGCGCCATGGCGAAGGCGAAGCCGGTGGCCAGGGGCCGCCTGAGCGACGGCCAGTCGATCAGGCTGAGCCGGGTCCAGCCGGATATGCCGAGCGCCAGGCAAAGCCGCTCGTGGCGCTCGCTCGCCGCGTCATAGGCCGGGCGAATGGCGCGGATGGCGAAGGGCATCGCCATCACCGCGTTGACGGCGACGACCATGGCCGGCGCGACGGCGAAGACATCGGTGACGTGGCGCAGCGCCAGGAACCAGCCGGCGCCAAGCACGATTGGCGGCACGACCAGCACGAAGCCGGCGCCGGTGTCGGCGGCATGTTCGAGCAGGCCCATGGCGCCGCCTGCCCGGCGCCGCAGGGCCAGCGCGCGCCGCGCCGCGATCAGCGCCAGCGACAACGTCACGCTGAGCAGTGCCGCAAGCAGGGCGAGGCCCGCGCTGGTGAGCGTCGCGCGACGCACCGCCGCTTCACCCGCCAATCGGCCTAGGTCGGCCTGAAGTCCTGAAAGCACGGTCGCCGCCATCGGCCCGGCGACGAACAGCAGGGCCAGCGCGATGAGGCCGGCGTTCAGCACGCTTTCGGTCCGTCCCGCCGAAAGGTAGCGGCGTGGCGCCACCGGCAGATTGGCATCGCCGACCGTGTTGGCGCCGAGCCGCGTGAGCGCGACGACCACGACGAAGGTGAGCGCGATCTGCAGCAGCGTCAGCACCACGGCGCGCGCGGGATCGAAATCGAAGCGCAGCGCCTGGTAGATGGCGACCTCCAGCGTCGTCGCGGCCGGACCGCCGCCCAGCGTCAGCACGATGGTGAAGGAGGTTATGCAGAGCATGAAGACCAGCCCGGCGATCCCCGGCAGGGCCGCGCGCAGCACCGGCCATTCGACCAGCCGGAAAGCGGGCCGGGCGCCCATGCCGAGCTGACTCGCCAGCCGCCACTGGTCGGCGGGAACGGTGCCCAGCGCCTCGAGGAAGAGGCGCGTGGCCAGGGGCAGGTTGAAGAAGACATGCGCGACAAGGATGCCGGAGAGGCCGTAGATTCCCGGCCAATCCCCACCGCCAAGTTCGGCGAAGACGCCGGCAAGATACCCCGCCCGTCCATAGAGCGCCAATATGCCGAGCGCGGCGACGATCGCCGGCAATGCCAGCGGCACGGTGAACAACTGCAGGATCAGGCGACGCCCGGGAAAGATCGGATGTCTCGACAAAGCGCGCGCAACCAGCAGCGCCGGCGCGATCGACAGCAGCGTCGACAGAGCCGCCTGCCACAGTGTGAAGCGGGCGACGCGCAAGAGATAACTGTCGAAGGCCGCGGCAGCGCCGGAGAGATCCTGCGCGCCTTCGAGGACGAGGCCGGCGAAAGCGCCGCCAATGAGGAAGCCGATGGCGGCAAGGGCGATGACGCCGGCGGGGATGCGGGAGTCAGGGTGCGCGGCGGCTTGCACGTCGCACCTTGGTGGAATTCAGCAAACGCCGCGTTCCTTCGCGCCCCCCTCTGTCCTGCCGGATATCTCCCCCTCTAGGGGGGAAATTAGCAACTTCGACGCCGCGCTCGATCCTGCAACGCCCGAGATTGGCGAAGGCCGGCGTGACAGCCAATCTCCCCCCTAGAGGGGGAGATATCCGGCAGGACAGAGGGGGGCGCCGTAGAGCGATCATCGCGGAAGGATAATAACCGAGACGTCCTACTTGCTCATCATCGCCAGCCACTCATCCACCCAGGCCTTGCGGTTGGCAGCCACTTCCTCGGGGCTGAACAGCAAGGTCTTGGTCGGCTTGACCAATTTGTCGAAGGCCGGGTTGAGTGGCTTGTCGGTCTTGCCGGCCGGGAACATCCAGTTGGTCTCCGGAATCACGTCCTGGAATTTCGGTCCGGTCATGAAGGCGATGAACTTTTGCGCCAGCGGGTTCTTGGCGCCCGTCGTGGTGATGCCGGCAACCTCGATCTGCAGGTACTCGCCTTCCTCGAAAGAGGCCGCCTGGTAGCGCTCGGTGTTCTCGGCCACCATGTGATAGGCCGGCGAGGTGGTGTAGGAGAGCACCATCGGCGCCTCGCCCTTGGTGAACAGGCCATAGGCCTCGCTCCAGCCAGGCGTCACCGTCAGCACCTTGGTCTTGAGCTTTGCCCACGCCTCCGGCGCCTTGTCGCCATAGACCGACTTCACCCACAAGAGCAGGCCTAGGCCGGGCGTCGAGGTGCGCGGATCCTGTATGACGATCTTGTCCGTGCCGGCGCCCTCCACCAGGTCCTTCAGGCTCTTGGGCGGTGTCTTCAGTTTTTGTGTGTCATAGACGACGGCGAAATAGCCATAATCGAAGGGGACAAAAGTGTCGTCGCTCCAGCCGCCGGGCACGTTGATGCCGGAGACTTCGCCATGCGGCGCGAACAGGCCGCTCGCCTTGGCATCCGCCGTCAGGTTGGTGTCGAGGCCGAGCACGATGTCGGCCTTGGTGCCGGCGCGTTCCAGCTTGACGCGGTTGAGCAGGGCGACGCCGTCCGCGACCGAGACGAATTCGAGATCGCAGCCGCATTCGGCCTCGAACTCCTTCTTGACGGCCGGGCCGGGCCCCCAGTCGGCGGTGAAGCTCTCATAGGTATAGACGGTGAGCTTGTCCTTTGCCTCTGCAGGCGCGACGCTCGCCAGAAGCGAGACAAGACCGGTTGCGAGAATGAGATTGGACAGCATTGCGCGCATCGGCGCCTCCTTCGTTCGAGTGACAAGGATTGAGGCGCCGGATGGTCCGAAACGTCTAATCCCTCCGCCGGTACAAACCGGATCAGGTTCAGCGGGTTGGCTTGATCGCCTCTCAGCCGGATCACGTCCGGCACCCCGTTAGAGCGTTTCGACAGATAGGCCCCGCCGAAGCGGCGCGCAAGCGGAAGTTTGCCGGGCGGCTGATGTTCGGACAGCAGGCGCGCAACCGAAGCGCGGGCCGTCCGGCTTCCGTTTCGCTTGGAGGGCTGGTAAGGGCCACGGCCATGGGCACATTCACCATCCTGCTTGGCGGCGAGCTTATTCGCACGCCCCGGCTCGAACGCCAGATCGAAGCTTCGCGCGTCATCGCCGCCGATGCCGGCATCGGCCATGCCCGCATGCTTGGACTGGTGCCGGAGCTGTGGGTCGGCGATTTCGACTCGGTGCCTGCCAATCTACCGGATGATCGCGCCGCCGTTCCGCGAATAGTCTTCCCGGCCGAGAAGGACATGACCGATGGCGAGCTCGCCATAGCGGAAGCGCTTAAGCGTGGCGCCACCAGCCTGGTGTTGGCTGGCGCCTTCGGCGGCAAGCGCGCCGACCATGCTTTCCTGCACCTGGCGCTTGCGCTTCGGCTGGCAGAGGCCGGCACCGAGGTCTTGCTGACCAGCGGCGCGCAGGAAGGCGTTCCCATCCTGCCTGGCAAGGCCAGCTTCGACTATGACGACGGCACCTTGTTTTCGGTGCTCGGCTTCTCCGAGCTCGCCGGCCTGACGGTGACCGGCGCGAAATGGCCGCTCGACCGCGTCGAGGTGGCGTTCGGCTCCTCGCTCACAATATCAAACGAGGTCAAAGGGCAGCTCGGCATCGCGCTGGAGCGCGGCCGGGCGCTGCTTCTGGCCCACCCCTATCCTCTTCCAGAAAGCTGACATGGCGCCGCCACTCCTCAATCTCGACGGCATTAAACTGACCTTCGGCGGCACCCCGCTGCTCGACGGCGCGGCGCTCAGCGCATCCGCTGGCGAGAAGATCGCGCTGGTCGGCCGCAACGGCTCGGGCAAGTCGACGCTCCTCAAGATCGCCGCCGGCATGATCGAGCCGCAGGACGGCGAGGTGTTCCGCCAGCCTTCGGCGACCGTCCGCTATCTGCCGCAGATGCCGGATATGGACGGCTTCGCCGACGTGCGTGCCTATGTCGAGGCCGGCCTCGGCCCGGCCGACGATCCGCATCGCGCCACTTATCTGATGGAGCATCTCGGCCTGACCGGCGAGGAGCGTCCGAACGATCTTTCCGGTGGCGAGGCGCGCCGCGCCGCGCTTGCCCGCGTCATGGCGCCGGAGCCCGATATCCTCCTGCTCGACGAGCCGACCAACCATCTCGACCTGTCGGTCATCGAATGGCTGGAAGAGGAGCTTGCCCGCACCTCCTCCGCCGTCATCCTGATCTCGCACGACCGCCGCTTCCTCGAGCGCGTCACGCGCGCCACCGTCTGGCTCGACCGCGGCCAGACGCGGCGGCTGGACAAGGGCTTTGCCCATTTCGAGGAATGGCGCGACCAGGTGCTGGAAGAAGAAGAGCGCGAGCAGCACAAGCTCGGCCGCCAGATCGTGCGCGAGGAGCACTGGCTGCGCTATGGCGTGACCGCCAGGCGCAAGCGCAACATGCGTCGCCTCGGCGAGTTGCAGACCATGCGCCAGCGCTTCCGCAGCCATCGCGGCGCCGAAGGCACTGCCACCATGGTGGCGAGCGATGCCGCCGAATCCGGCAAGCTGGTGATCGAGGCCAGGAACATCGACAAGAGTTTCGGCGACCTCACCGTGGTCAAGGGTTTCTCGACCCGCATCCAGCGCGGCGACCGCGTTGGCCTGGTTGGCCCGAACGGCGCCGGCAAGACGACATTGTTGAAGATGCTGACCGGCGAGCTGGCGCCGGATGCCGGCACCGTGCGGCTCGGCGTCAATCTGGAGATCGCGACGCTCGACCAGAAGCGCGAGGCCGTCGACCCGGCCGAGACGCTGGCGCATTACCTCACGGACGGGCGCGGTGAGAACCTTGTTGTCAATGGCGAGCAGCGCCACGTCGTCTCCTACATGAAGGATTTCCTGTTCAAGCCGGAGCAGGCGCGCACGCCGGTGCGCGAGCTTTCCGGCGGCGAGCGCGCTCGGCTGCTTCTGGCCCGCGTGCTGGCGCGGCCGGCGAATTTGCTGGTGCTCGACGAGCCGACCAACGATCTCGACATGGAGACGCTGGAACTGCTGCAGGAACTGGTCGCGGGCTTTGCCGGAACCGTGATCCTGGTCAGCCACGACCGCGACTTCCTCGACCGCACCGTCACCAGCGTGATCGCGCCGGACGGCGGCGGCCGCTGGATCGAATATGCAGGCGGCTATTCCGACATGCTGGCGCAGCGCGGCGGCTCGAAGCTGGAAGACCGCAAGGCGAGGTCGAAGGCCGAGACCGCCGAGGCTTCGCCGAAAACCGAACAACCCGTATCGAAGAGCCCGGCGAAGAAACTCTCGTTCAAGCAGAAATTCGCATTGGATTCGCTGCCCAAGAAGATCGAGGCGGTGACGGCCTCGATCTCGCGGCTGGAGAACAACATCGCAGACCCGTCCTTCTACGAGCGCGACCCGGCCTCGTTTCAGAAGACCATAGCCGCGCTCGACAAGGAGCGCACGACGCTGGCCGCGCTTGAGGAAGAGTGGCTGGAGCTGGAGATGCTACGGGAAGAGATGGAGGGATGAGGAGCTTGCTTGCACGCAGATATGCGCTTATTCTATGCGCATGAAGAGGTAGGCCATGCTCCATTCAACTGCAAAACCGCAACGCAAATCGGTCAACACCTCGATTGATTCCAGATTGATCGAGGAGGCCAAGGCATTGGGCATCAACATGTCCCGCGCTGCCGAGCAAGGGATCGCCAAGGCAATTTCTGCCGAGAAAACGCGTCGCTGGCAGGAAGAGAACAAGGAAGCGCTCGAAAGCTCCAACGAATATGTCAAACGCAACGGTCTGCCTTTAGCCAAGCACCGGCTGTTTTGATGGCCCGTTATGATTTCTATCGGAACGCAGGAAGCGACGGTTATCTCCTTGATGTCCAGTCCGACATACTGGAACACCTCGAGACCAACGTCGTCGTTCCGCTTCTGCCGCCCAACATCGCACCGTTGCCGGCGCGCAGGCTAAATCCGATCTTCAGAATCGATGGCAAAGACCACGTGATGGTCACTCAATTCATTTCGGCTGTCATGGCTTCGGAATTGCGGGCGGCAGAAGGAAACCTCGCAAGACATCACGATGAGATCGTCGCCGCTCTCGACATGCTGTTTCAGGGCTTCTGAGCGGTAGCTCAAGACCGCCGCTGTTCCTCACCCCGACGTCTTCGCAGCCCAGGCCTTCAGCGCCTCGTCGAAAACCTTCTCGCCCGGGATGCCCTTTTCCATGGTGAGCAGCGCGCGGCGTCCGGTCTTGTAGACCACGGGCACGTCGATCCAGTCCTGGCCGCGAAGCAGCGTCAGGTTGGCGTCCTCGTCCGCCTTGGTGTCGTTGAGCGCGACGAGGAAGAAGCCGTCGGCGATCTTGGCCGGAATGCCGATCAGCGGGCTGCCGGCGTCCTGTTCGGAGCTCTTCATGGCGATGCGCAGGATGTTGTCGACGCCGCCGCCGTCAAACCCTTCCGGCGTCAGGAAGATCATCTCGACGATGTGGCTGGCCGGCAGCGTCTGGTCGGTGTTGCGCCGGATCGTCATGCGCAGCTGGATATTCTTGCCGGGGATCGTCGCCTCGGCGCGGATCGCCGGTTCGGGCGGCAGATCGCCGCCGGGCGATTCCTGCACCAGCGACCAGACGATGCTGCCGGGCTCGGCCGTGCCCTGCTGCGTGCTGGTGCGCTCCTCATAGAAGATCGCCTTCTGTCCTACCGGCACGGTCGCAGTCGTCGGCGCTGGCGCGGGCGGCGTCGTGCCTGCGCCCGGCGGCGTTGCACCAGCCGCCGGTGGCGTGGTGCCAGCCGCGGGCGGCGTTGGCGCATCAGCCGCGGGCGGTGTTGTTCCGGACGCTGGCGGCGTCGGATTGGCGGCGGCGGTCGGAGCCGGCGTTGCGGCAGGCGCCTCGGGCGTTTGCGTGGCCGGAACAGGCGGTGTCGTCACCGGCGCGGCCGGCGGCCGGGAGGTAAGTGCTGCGACGGATTCGCCTTCGCCGATCGTGGCCTGTCCGCCGGCCGGACCGGGATCGGTCTCCTTGCCCTCGGGTGTCAGGCGTTGCGTGAATTTGGTCGCGTCGGCCGGCTCGCTGGCGCTGGGCGCAGCCGGCGCGGCCGCCGTCTCCGTCGCCGGCTTGGCCGGAGCCGGCTTGACCAGCGGCTCGGTCGAGACCGTCTTGCTGCCACCGCCAAGACCGAAGAGCGAGCCGAACGCATTCTTGTTCAGCCATATGCCGTAGCCGCCGCCGGCGAGCACCAACAGCGCGATGAGAGCGGCGATCAAGCCGCCATAGCTGCGCTTGCGTTCCTGCCGCTGTGGCCGCAGGCGCTGGAAGGTATCGGCCGCCGGCTGCTCGTCATTGGCAAAGACATCGCCGCCGTCATCGGCATCGTCCATGCCCGTCAGGCCGACATCGTCCTCGCGCGGCGACGGCATCGGCGGCGGCGCCTTCTGCCAGGCTGGTTCGGCCTTTGGCGCGGTCTGCCAGTTCGGCTCCGTCCTTGCCGTGTTCTGCCACGCCGGCTCGGCTTTCACGGGGTTCTGCCGCGCGGGCTCCGCCTTCGGCGCGCTTTGCCAGCTTGGTTCCGTCCTGGCGGGCGCGGGCGCCGGCCTGAACGGTTCGGATTTGAACGGATCCGGCTTGGCAGGCTCAGGCGCCGCCGGCTGGCGGGAATGGCTCGGCTGATTCTTGTTGCGGTCGATGGAGGAGAAAATATGCTCCAGCTCCGCCAGCGGATCCTCGGCCGGAACGGGTTTGGCATATTCGCGCTCGACGCTGGAGATGGCATCTTCCAGCGAGCGCTTCTGCTTGCTGACGACATCGGGCGCAAGCGGCGGGGAATACTCGGCGAGTTTCTTCGCCAGCACCGCGCGGGCGCCGTCGTATATCTGCTTACGCACCTCGAACGAAGGGTCCACCTTCTTGTCGATCTGCTTTTTCAGAACACTAACGAAATCTGCCATGCGTCAGGTGACCTGCATTCTTTTCCCGCCAGCCGCAAATCAGCCATAGCGCCGGGAAGGGCTGTGAAACTAGTCTTGAAACGGATCGGTCACAAGTATTGTGTCGTCCCGCTCGGGGCTGGTGGAGAGCAGCGCCACCGGGGCGCCGATCAGCTCCTCGATATGGCGGACATATTTGACGGCTTGCGCCGGCAAATCGTTCCAGCTTCTGGCGCCGGCCGTGGTTCCCTTCCAGCCTTCGAGCGTCTCGTAGATGGGCTCGACCCGCGCTTGCGCGCCCTGGCTGGCCGGCAGGTAATCGATCGTCTCGCCATCGAGCCTGTAGCCCGTGCAGACCTTGATCTCGTCCAGCCCGTCGAGCACGTCGAGCTTGGTGAGAGCGATACCCTTGATGCCGTTGACGGCGACGGCCTGGCGCACCAGCACGGCGTCGAACCAGCCGCAGCGGCGCTTGCGGCCGGTGACCACGCCGAACTCATGGCCGCGCGTGCCGAGGAACTCGCCGATCTCGTTCTTCTGCTCGGTCGGGAACGGTCCCTCGCCGACGCGCGTCGTGTAGGCCTTGGTGATGCCGAGCACATAACCGATGACGCCGGGGCCCACGCCCGAGCCGGCAGCCGCCTGCCCGGCCACGGTGTTGGACGAGGTGACGAAGGGATAGGTGCCGTGGTCGATGTCGAGCAGCGTGCCCTGCGCGCCCTCGAACAGGATGCGCTCGCCGGCGCGACGCTTGTCGTCGAGCACCTTCCAGACGCGGTCCATGTAGGGCAGGATCTCGGCGGCCACCGAGGTCAGCTCCTGCATGATCGCCTCATGCGTCGCTTCCGCATGGCCGAGCCCGCGGCGCAGCGCGTTGTGGTGCGTCAGCAGCCTGTCGACCTTCAAGGGAAGCGTTTCCAAATCCGCCAAATCCATCACCCGCACCGCGCGCCGTCCCACCTTGTCCTCATAGGCGGGGCCGATGCCGCGGCGGGTCGTGCCTATCTTGGTTCCGGAATTTGAGGCGGCGTCTTCGCGGAATCCGTCCAGCTCCCGGTGCAGCGACAGGATAAGCGCGGTGTTTTCGGCTATTTTCAGGCGCTCCGGCGTGACCTCCACGCCCTGCTCCTTGAGCTTCTTGGCTTCGGCGACGAAGGCATGCGGATCGAACACCACGCCATTGCCGATGATCGAAAGCTTGCCTTCCCGCACCACGCCCGAGGGCAGCAGCGACAGCTTGTAGACCTTGCCGTCGACGACCAGCGTATGGCCGGCATTGTGGCCGCCCTGGAAGCGCACGACCACATCGGCCCGTTCCGACAGCCAGTCGACGATCTTGCCCTTGCCTTCGTCGCCCCATTGCGAGCCGACGACCACCACATTGGCCATGTTCTTTTCCCTTGAAATGCCGCGCGGGCGGCCTGAAACGACAGGCCTCTATAGCGTCTAGCGCAGGCGGGCGCGACCCTTTCTTTGCCGCCGAAACCATCCTTGGAGCATGACCCCGAACCGAAGGTCAGCGAACCCAAAAAGCGGGAACCGGCTTTCGCAAGTGACCATGCCCCACACAGGAGTTGGATCAAAATGACGCCGCCGGCGAAACGTCAACCTGATCCAGGCACAACAAATTCCGGCTTTCGCATCATTTACTTGCCGCCGCCTCCACTCTAGGCCGGGCCGAACCCTCGAACACCGAGGCCGGAACCTTCATGCACCGAGCCGCCTATCTGTTCCTTCTGTCGACCATGCTCCTGTGGGGCGGCAATTCGGTGGCGGGCAAGCTTGCCGTCGGCCATGTCTCGCCGATGACGCTGGTGTTCCTGCGCTGGGTGATGGCGGTGCTGGTCCTGCTGCCCATCGGCTGGCGGACGCTGCGTGAGGATTGGCCCGAAGTGCGCAGGCACTGGAGGTTGCTTGCCGGCCTCGGCGCCTGCGGCTTCACCATCTTCAACGTCATCTTCTACACGGCGCTCAACTACACGACCGCCATCAACGTCTCGATCGAGCAGGCAGCCATCCCGATCGTCATCATCCTTGCCAATTTCGTGCTGTTCAGGCTGCGCGTGCAGCCTCTGCAGGTTGTCGGCGTCGTCCTCACCATCGTCGGCGTCGCGCTGACCGCCAGCCATGGCGACCTCGGCCAGCTCTTGAAGCTCGATCTCAACTTCGGCGACGCCATCATGCTTGTCGCGGTGCTTTGCTACAGCCTCTATTCGGTGGGGCTGCGCCTCAAGCCGGCAATCCGCTGGCAGAGTTTCATGCTGGCGCTGTCGATCGCCGCGCTGCTGATCTCCGTGCCCTTCTTCGTCTGGGAGGTCGCATCTGGCCGCGTCATCGTGCCGGATGCGCGTGGATGGGCGCTCACGCTCTATACGGCGCTTGGCGCCTCGGTCGTCTCGCAGGTCCTCTACATCAAGGGCAACGAATGGATCGGCGCCAACCGCGCCGGGCTGTTCATCAACCTGGTGCCGATCTTCGGCACGCTGCTTTCGGTGCTGATCGTCGGCGAGCAGTTTCAGGCCTATCAGGCTTTCGCGCTGGCGCTTGTCCTCGGCGGCATTGCGCTTGCCGAGTACAGCGGCAGCCGAGCAGCGCTGCAGGCAGGGTGATGTCTCAAATCATGCGCCAAGCAGCCGCCGGGTGACGGCCATATCATAAATTAGCGGCCCGCCTGCTGCTGCAGGCGGGGCATTTCATGTCGGACGATGGATGATCGGCTACTCGGCACCGACGTCGAAACGAAGACGCTTCGCCGAGTCGATCGACTTGTGCGCGCGCACCTGCTCCAGCACTTTTTCCGGAAAGGGCGCATCGAGATAGAGCAGCGCGATCGCATCGCCGCCCGGCCGGTTGCGGCCGAGTTGGAAGTTGGCGATGTTGACGCCGTTCTCGCCGCACACCGTGCCGAGCAGGCCGATGATGCCGGGCGCGTCGGCATTGGTGGTGTAGAGCATGTGCTGGCCGACCTCGGCGTCGAGATTGATGCCCTTGATCTGGATGAAGCGCGGCTTGCCGTCGGAGAAGCAGGTGCCGGCGATCGAGCGCGTCCTGTGCTCGGTCTTGACGGTGAGCTTGATATAGCCGTCGAACACGCCCGACTTGTCGCGCTTGACCTCGGCAACGATGATGCCGCGCTCCTTCACCATGATCGGCGCCGACACCATGTTGACGTCGGAGACCTGCGGCCGGATGAGGCCGGCAAGGGCGGCGCTCACCAGCGCGCGCGTGTTCATCGTCGCGGTCGAGCCGTCGAACAGGATCTCGACCTCCTTGATCGGATCCTCGGTGACCTGGCCGACAAAGGCGCCGAGCACTTCGGCGAGCTTGACGAAGGGTTTCAGCCGCGGCGCCTCCTCGGCGCTGATCGAAGGCATGTTGATGGCGTTGGAGACCGCGCCCTTGATCAGGTAGTCGCTCATCTGCTCGGCGACCTGCAGCGCGACATTTTCCTGCGCCTCGGTGGTCGAGGCGCCGAGATGCGGGGTCGCCACGACATTGTCCATGCCGAACAGCGCGTTCTGCTCGGCTGGCTCGACCTCGAACACGTCGATGCCGGCGCCCGCTACCTTGCCGCTCTTCAGCGCCGCGACCAGATCCGCCTCGACGACCAATCCGCCGCGGGCGCAGTTGATGATGCGCACGCCGTCCTTCATCTTGGCGATCGCAGCCGCATCGATGATGTTGCGCGTCTTGTCGGTCAGCGGCGTGTGCAAGGTGATGAAGTCGGCGCGGGCGAAGAGCTCGTCGAGCTCGACCTTCTGGACGCCGAGCTCCTCGGCGCGGCTGTCCGACAGGAACGGGTCGAAGGCGATCACATGCATCTTCAGGCCGACGCCGCGCGTGGCGACGATTGAGCCGATATTGCCGCAGCCGATCACGCCCAGCGTCTTGCTGGTGATCTCGACACCCATGAAGCGGTTCTTTTCCCACTTGCCGGAATGGGTCGAGGCATTGGCTTCCGGTATCTGTCGCGCCAGCGCGAAGATCATCGCCACCGCATGCTCGGCCGTGGTGATCGAATTGCCGAAGGGCGTGTTCATCACGATGATGCCCTTGCGGCTGGCGGCCGGGATGTCGACATTGTCGACGCCGATGCCGGCGCGTCCGACGACCTTGAGCCTGCCGGCGGCATTGATCAGTTTCTCGGTGACCTTGGTCGCCGAGCGGATGGCGAGGCCGTCATACTGGCCAATCACCTCGAGCAGCTTTTCCTTGTCCTTGCCGAGGTCGGGCAAGTAGTCGACGTCGATGCCGCGATCCTTGAAGATCTGCACGGCGGTGGTGGAAAGTTTATCCGAAACGAGAACGCGGGGCGCCATCACGGCCTCCTTGAAGGGGATTGGATGTGTCGGAAAATGGTGGCGGCCGGAGGCCGCCACGGATTTCAGGCCGCTGCCTTGAGCGATGCCTTCTGCGTGGCGAAAGCCCAGTCGAGCCAGGGCAGCAACGCTTCGAGATCGGCGGTCTCTACCGTGGCGCCGCACCAGATGCGCAGACCGGGCGGCGCGTCGCGGTAGGAGCCGATGTCGTAGGCGACGCCCTCCTTGTCGAGCGAAGACACGATACCCTTGGCGAAGGCCGCCTGCCCGTCCGCATCGAGCGCCGCCACTTGCGCGTCGGTGAACGAAAGGCACACGGACGTGTTCGAGCGCGTCGCCGGATCGACGGCGAGGTGGCCAAGCCACGCCGACTTGTCGGCGAACCGGTCGAGCACCGCGGCATTGGCGTCCGCGCGGGCAATCAGCGCCTCGAGCCCGCCGATCGACTTCGCCCAGTGGAGCGCGTCGAGATAATCCTCGACGCACAGCATCGACGGCGTGTTGATGGTCTCGCCCTTGAAGATGCCCTCGATCAGCTTGCCGCCGGAGGTCAAGCGGAAGATCTTCGGCAGCGGCCAGGCCGGCTTGTAGGTTTCGAGCCGCTCGACCGCGCGGGGCGACAGGATCAGCATGCCATGCGCGCCCTCGCCGCCCAGCACCTTCTGCCAGGAGAAGGTGACCACATCGAGCTTTTCGAAATCGAGCCGCTGCGCGAAGGCGGCCGAGGTGGCGTCGCAGATGGTCAGGCCCTTGCGGTTCGCGGGAATGAAATCGCCATTCGGCACGCGCACGCCCGAGGTCGTGCCGTTCCAGGTGAAGACGACGTCGCGGTCGAAGTCGATCTGGGTCAGGTCGGGCAGTTCGCCGTAGCCGGCCTCGAGCTTGCGCATGTCGGCGAGCTTGAGCTGCTTGACGACATCGGTCACCCAGCCGGAGCCGAAACTTTCCCAGGCGACCATGTCGACGCCGCGCTCGCCGAGCAGCGACCACAGCGCCATCTCGACCGCGCCGGTATCCGACGCCGGCACGATGCCGATGCGGTAGTCCGCGGGAACCTTGAGGATTTCGCGCGTCAGCTCGATCGCCTGCTCGAGCTTGCTCTTGCCGATCTTGGCGCGGTGAGAGCGCCCGAGCGCGGCAGCTTTGAGCGCCTCGACCGACCAGCCGGGGCGTTTTGCACAAGGACCTGAAGAGAAATTGGGGTTTGCCGGACGGAGTCCGGGCTTGGTAAGCGTCGTCATCGTGGTCTATCCTTCCAGATAGTGGCCCCTCGTTGGGGAGGGGTGGCCCACGGACGGCGATATGCGCTTAGACCTTCGGCGTCAAGAACAAAGTTTTTGTCGCTGTCAGGATATTCCCTTCGACTGATGCTCGATCCGAAACGAAAACGGCGGGGCCTTCAGGACCCGCCGTCGAAACCTCTGCGCCTACTCCGCTCACCAGAGATCGTAACGCAGCCCAAGCTTGATCTGATGGTTGCTGATGCCTTTGTGGACTGGGAAGGAATTCAGGCTTGCGGCCGTAACATATTCGGCATCGGGCGCGGAGAAATACTGATAGCCAAGATCGATCAGAACATTCTTCGAGACCTGGTAGGCAAGGCCGGCGTTCAATGTGTACGCCAAGGAATATTTCGTTTTGCTGCTGCGCTGAGAGAAGTCGTCGCTTGCGTCACCGTTGTCGGTGAAATAATCCGCCGAAAGACTGTATTTGCTTTGAACGATGCCGATACCTGCGCCAACATAGGGCGTGACGCCGACATATGTGCCAAGGTCGACATAGCCGTTCAATATGCCTGAGAAGGCATAGTTCTTGAGGCTTCCAGCTCCCACGGTCGCCGTTGCCGGCGCCACCACGGTGGCTGTGTCGTCATAGCTGAAGCTGGCTTTGTTGCCGGGCAGGTATCCGAGGTTGAGATCGGCGCGGAGGTAATCGTTGAAATGATACCCGAAGCCGACGCTCGCGAAATAGGCGTCCTCGCTCTCGCTGAAGCTTGCGCTGGCGATCGCTGACGGGAAGGTGAAATCCCCGTTTTTGAAGCTCTTCTGCGGCAGATAGGCGACATCGCCGCGCAGGTACCAGCCCGAGCCGACCTCGACCGGCTGGTAGTCCGGCGCCTGGTCGGCATAGACCGGCGGATCGTAGTCCGCCGCCAGCGCCGGCGTCATCGGCAACAGGATGGTTGCGGCAAGCGTCGACGCGATACGCGATCTGGATATCATGGTCCCCGGCTCCCGAAATTGGCGCCAACCGCGAACGCGGACGCCGTTTCAAGGAGCCATTGTTAACCATAGTGGTTAAGTGCGGGTTAAGGATAACAGCCGGTTACCGAATTGATTTTGATTGGATTTAAGCGGTCATAGGAAAGCGAAGGCCGCCCGGCTGGCGCCGGGCGGCTTTAAAATTCCAGGACTAGGAAGCGATTACTTGGTGTAGATCGGTTCCGGCGGAACGTAAGGCTCCGGCGGCGGAGCGCAGTCGGACTGGCCGCCGAACTGGTAGCGGAGACCGCCGCGCACTTCATGCACGTTGATGCCACGATCGTAACCAGGGCCGACATTGCTGTCCGAAGCGTATTCGAACATCTTGCCGCCATTGATATGGCTGTAGCGGTAGCCGACGTCCAGCTTGACGCGTTCCGTCAGGCAGTAGGACGCACCGGCCATAAGGGCATAGGCGAAGCGCCAACCCTTGCCGCCGCGATGGAAAAAGTCGCCATCGTCGTCGCTGTTGTGAAGCGTATCCCACTTGACCCAGGCGCCGCCGATGCCGGCGCCGACATAGGGCGTGATACCATGCCAGGTGCCGATATCGATATAGGCATTGGCCAGAAGCAGCAGCGCCGAATAGGAGGACGTGTCGACGGAAGTACAGGGCACGCCGCCGCCGCAGAAGCCGACGGTCGAGCCGCGGAAGTTCGACTTGCTCATCCAGTCCGCAGTGAGATCGGTGCGGAAATACTGGTTCACCTGATAGCCGATACCGGCGCCCGCAGATAAGGCACCCTTGAGGGAGCCCGTGGCGAAGCTGCCTTGAGTCTGGGGCGCGGCCCCGTAAGTGATGTAGTCAGCGCCGCCGAAGCGGGACCAATGATAGTCGATGTCGCCGCGGATGTACCAGCCGCCGACATCGATCGGCTGCTGTTCGACGACCGGCGGCGGCGCCTCTTCGATTTGCGGTTCGGGGAGGTCGGCCGCGAAGAGCGGTCCGGCCAAACCCGCGAACAGCGCGGCAAGCAATGCCATTCTTGCTGTTTTGAACATTCTGTCACCCCTAAGAAGCCTCGGGACGACATCGCCCGAAGATGATTGACCTCGGGTGTGGATAATGAATTGCAAAGGTTAAAAGCCGTTTAACCGTACCGATTAACCACGAATCTATACAATTTTAGAGGGAATGCCGTTGTCCGAACGGCCCGCCCGGCGACGAAAAAGCCCGCCTGGCGGCGGGCTTGTGGATCTAGAGGAACTACGGAACCGGGGTTCAGGCGGCGCTGCGGGTTTCCTGCAGGATGCCGACAATGTCGTTGACGACCGCTTCGACCAGCTGCGGATCGTCGCCCTCGGCCATGACGCGGATGAGCGGCTCGGTGCCAGAGGGCCGGATGACGAGGCGGCCGGACGTGCCGAGCCGGTTGCGCCCTTCCTCGATCGCCGCCTTGACCGGCGCTTCCTCCAGCGGCTTGCCGCCCGAGATGCGGACATTCTTCAGCAGCTGCGGCACCGGCTCGAACTTCTTCGACAGCTCGCTGACCGGGCGGTTCTGCCGCTTGATGCAGGCCAGCACCTGCAGCGCCGAGACGAGGCCGTCGCCGGTGGTCGAGAAATCGGAAAGCACGATGTGGCCCGACTGCTCGCCGCCGACATTCAAGCCGTGCGCGCGCATATGCTCGACCACGTAGCGGTCGCCGACCTTGGTCCGGTGCAGCTGCAGCTTCATGTCGCCGAGGAAGCGTTCCAGGCCGAGATTGGACATCACGGTGGAGACGACGCCGCCGCCGGCCAACCTTCCGCTCTGGTGCCAGGATTCGGCGATCAGCGCCATGATCTGGTCGCCGTCGACGATCGCGCCGTTCTCGTCGACGATGACGACGCGGTCGGCGTCGCCGTCCAGCGCGATGCCGATGTCGGCGCGCACCTCGTGCACCTTCTTCTGCAGGCCGGCCGGATGGGTCGAGCCGCATTCCTTGTTGATGTTGAAGCCGTTCGGCTCGACATTGATCGCCACCACCTCGGCGCCGAGTTCCCACAGCGCCTCGGGCGCCACCTTGTAGGCTGCGCCGTTCGCGCAGTCGACGACGATCCTCAGGCCCGAAAGCGACATCGAGCGCGGCAGCGTGCGCTTGGCGAATTCGATATAGCGGTCATGCACGCCGTCGACGCGCTTGGCCCGGCCGAGCCCGTCGGAATCGGCGAGCGCCAGCTCGATGTCCTTGTCGAGCATGCCTTCGATGCGCTCCTCGATCTCGTCGGAGAGCTTGTACCCGTCGGGACCGAAGAGCTTGATGCCGTTGTCGTAGTAGGGATTGTGCGAGGCCGAGATCATCACGCCGATGTCGGCGCGCAATGAGCGCACCAGCATCGCGACCGCGGGCGTCGGTATGGGACCGAGCAGGAAGACGTCCATGCCGGCGGCGCACAGGCCTGCCACCATCGCGTTCTCGATCATGTAGCCGGAAAGCCGCGTGTCTTTGCCGAGCACGACGCGGTGACGATGATTGCCGCGCTGGAAGGAGAGCCCGGCGGCCATGCCGACGCGCATGGCGACCTCGGCCGTCATCGGAAATTTGTTGGCGCGTCCGCGGATACCGTCGGTGCCGAAATACTGACCTGCCATGTGCCTTACAGTCCCCGTCGGTTCTTCAGCCGCCCGTATTGCCACAATTGGGGCCGCATCCGATCATCAAATTTCGTGATTATATATTACCAATCCTTAGAAAAACATTGTCGCGGGCGGCGCAAGTGATTCGGCAGCCTATCACCACCTTTGACTTGGCGGCGCTACACCTGCCCGTGCGAGGCTCTTCGGCGCCCTATCCACCGGCAAAGCTTGACTGGCGGCGAACCGGCAAGCAATTCATCACCTTATCGGGAGCAACACACTTTGTGACGGCCCCCATGCCGGAAGCATCTGGCGCAACCGGACATTGAGAGTTATTGATTTGGCATAGGGACACTTATTGGCGGCAGCAAGGGAGAAAACGCCATGCTTATTCATAGACTTGCAGCTTTGACGGGTATCGCCGTCGCAACCTTGTTCCTGGCGGCGCCGGCCAACGCGCTGACCATGGCCGAGTGCAGCACCAAGTATAACGCGGCCAAGGATGCGGGAACGCTCGCTGGCCAGACCTGGAACCAGTACCGCAAGGCGCAGTGCGGCAGCGACGCTTCCGCCGCCACCGACACTAAGGCGGCGACAGACGCCAAGGCGGCGACCGATACGAAGGCCGCCGACACCAAGCCCGCCAAGAAGACGAAGGCGGCCGCCGCCGCTACCGACGACGCCGCCAAGGGCCTGAGCTCCAAGGAATGCAGCGCCAAATACCAGGCTGCGAAATCCGCCGGCACGCTGAACGGCATGAAGTGGAACGACTTCCGCAAGGCCGAGTGCGGCGCCGGCGCAACCGCCGCGGCGGCAACCGCGCCCGCCAAGACGGCCAAGACCTCGACCGCGGCTGCCGACGGCGGCAACGGCCTGAGCATGGCCGAATGCAGCACCAAGTACCAGGCTGCGAAAACGGCGAACACGCTCAAGGGCATGAAGTGGAACGACTTCCGCAAGGCCGAGTGCGGCGCCAGCGCCGACGATGACGACACCGTGCCAGCTCCGACGGAAGCCACCTACACCAACGAGCCGGCGAAGCCGTCCGTCGCCGCGCCGAAGGGCGTCAGCTTCCCGAAAGCGATTTCGCCGAAATTCGCCACCGAGACCCCAGCCAAGGGCCGCATGCACACCTGCCTCGAGCAGTACTACGCCAATAAGGATGCCAACACGCTGAACGGCCTGAAGTGGATCCAGAAGGGCGGCGGCTTCTACAGCCTGTGCAATGCCAAGCTGAAGAGCTGATCGCTTAGTCTCTTCCCGAGAAAGGCCCGCGCATCGCAAGATGCGCGGGCCTTTTTTGTTGGGTGGCTCACAAAGGTCATACACACGCTACGAGGAGGCTCGCCGTCGGCTACGCATCCAATCTCCCCTTTGTGGAGGAGATGTCCGGCAGAGGGGGCGAAGGATCGCTACTTTGCGGTCGTCATTCTAAAGCGCGTCGCGCTGAAGCGGATTCAGGCGACGCGCTTTAAGGCGTTGCAACGGTTGAGAATTTTGCTTCGATGCGCCCTTCGGCTGCGGTCACGGCAAGCCGGTCAGACCCGAGGATGACGAAGAGAGGCCGGCGGGACAGCGCCCCTCTCTGCCCTGCCGGGCATCTCCCCCACAAGGGGGGAGATTGGCTGTCGCGCCGGGTTTCGCCAATCACCAGCCGCGCCAGCTAAACCTTTGGCGCTCCCAAAACGAAAACGCCGCGGTTTGATCCGCGGCGTTTGTTTGTATCGTCTACCGAACCTCAGCCCTGCGGCTGCGGTTCCATGCCGCCTTCGGGCTCGGGGCCCTTCTTGCGGCGGCCGCCGGTGCCGGCCTTCGGCACGGCCGAGCCGCGGCTGGGCGGAGTGTCGTCGCCGAGGTCGCGGGCGGGCTTGTTGCCGGCGATCAGCTGCTTGATCTCGTCGCCCGACAGCGTCTCGTATTCGAGCAGCCCTTCGGCGAGCGCGATCCATTCCTTCTTCTTCTTGGTCAGGATGGTCTTCGCGGTCGAATAGGCGTCGTCGATCAGCCGGCGCACTTCGGCGTCGATGATCTGGGCGGTCTCTTCCGAGATGTTTTGCGTGCGCGCCACCGAATGGCCGAGGAAGACCTCTTCCTGGTTGTCGCCATAGGCGACGTGGCCGAGCTTGTCGGAGAAGCCCCAGCGCGTGACCATGGCGCGTGCCAGCTTGGTCGCCTGCTCGATGTCGGAGGAGGCGCCGGAGGTGATGTTCTCCTTGCCGAACTTGAATTCCTCGGCGACGCGGCCGCCCATCATGATGGCGAGCCGCGAGACCATGTATTTGTAGCTCATCGAATAGCGGTCGCCTTCCGGCAGCTGCATGACCATGCCGAGCGCGCGGCCACGCGGGATGATCGTCGCCTTGTGCAGCGGATCGGCGGACGGCACGTTGAGCGCCAGGATCGCGTGGCCGGCCTCGTGATAGGCGGTGAGCTCCTTCTCGGCCTGCGTCATGGCCGACGAGCGGCGCTCGGCGCCCATCATGATCTTGTCCTTGGCGTCCTCGAACTCGGCCATGGTGACGAGCCGCTTGTTGCGGCGCGCCGCCATCAGCGCGGATTCGTTGACGAGGTTCATCAGATCGGCGCCGGAAAAGCCCGGCGTGCCGCGCGCAACCACCTTGAGGTCGACATTGGGCGCCAGCGGCACGTTGCGGACATGCACCTTGAGGATCTTCTCGCGTCCGACGATGTCGGGGTTCGGCACCACGACCTGGCGGTCGAAGCGGCCGGGCCTCAGCAGCGCCGGGTCGAGCACGTCGGGCCGGTTGGTGGCGGCGATAAGGATGATGCTTTCGTTGGATTCGAAACCGTCCATCTCGACCAGCAGCTGGTTCAGCGTCTGCTCGCGCTCGTCATTGCCGCCGCCGAGGCCGGCGCCGCGATGGCGGCCGACGGCATCGATTTCGTCGATGAAGATGATGCAGGGCGCGTTCTTCTTGGCCTGGTCGAACATGTCGCGCACACGCGATGCGCCAACGCCGACGAACATCTCGACGAAGTCCGAGCCGGAAATGGTGAAGAACGGCACGTTGGCTTCGCCGGCGACGGAGCGGGCGAGCAGCGTCTTGCCGGTGCCGGGCGGGCCGACCAAGAGCACGCCGCGCGGGATCTTGCCGCCGAGGCGCTGGAACTTCTGCGGATCGCGCAGGAATTCGACGATCTCTTCGAGGTCTTCCTTGGCCTCGTCGACGCCGGCGACGTCCTGGAAGGTGACGCGGCCATGCGCCTCGGTCAAAAGCTTGGCCTTCGACTTGCCGAAGCCCATGGCGCGGCCTGAGCCTGATTGCATCTGGCGCATGAAGAATATCCATACGCCGAGGATCAGGATCATCGGCAGCCACGAGATCAGATAGCCGAACAGCGAGTTGGAGCCGTCGGTTTCGGGCTTGGCGGTGATGGTGACGTTCTTGTCCTGCAGCCTGGAGACCAGCGACGGGTCGCCGGGCGAGTAGGTCTGGAAGCCATTGGCGTTGTCCGTGTAGTTGCCGAAGATGCGGGCGCCGGCGATGGTCACGCTCTTGACCCGGCCGGACGCGACATCCTGCAGGAACTGCGAATAGGCGATATCCGTCGTGGCACCGCGCGTCTGGGGCGTCTGGAAAAGATTGAACAGGGCGATGAGCAGGACCGCTATGATCGCCCAGAGCGCGAGGTTGCGATAATTCGGATTCATCTATTGTCCCGTTGGGGTCCCGCGTACGGACCCGCGATGATGGAGAAGCTTGGGCCTAACATAGGGAGAGCGCCTCCCCTTGCCAAGCAGAACAGCACGTATCGGTTAAGCTTTCGCCCACCCTCGGCCGCCATCATGGCCGTGGAATGGCGGCGCCGGCGGCGGCAGCGCGCCGACAAGGGCCGCGGCGGCGGCTGCGGGCGCGAGATCGAAGGACGGCAGGAAGCGGGCGAAAGGGGCTACCACTGGGACCATCGAGATCGCCCGCGGGCCGGCATCCCCGCCAGTGAAATCAAGGCGTTCGTCTCCGGACCACAGCGCGGGCTCCGCGGCAAGCGCGGCGCGCGAAAGGCTTGGTGGGATATCCTCGCTCAAAGGCGCTTTCCTGGCAGCGGCGGACCCCAGCGGCGCGATCACCAAGCCGTCCGGCCCGTCTTTCAAAGTGATGCGTCGCCGGTTGTCCCAAAGCTGGTTATCCGACGGCGGCAGGGCAGCGGGCAGGTTGCGGTTCTCGCGGCGCAGGAAAATGCCGGTTCGGCGCGCGTCGACCACCGTCCGCGACAATGTGGCGCAAAGCGGAGCCGACCGCAGGCGGAAAAGCAGCGCGGCGCAGCGCGCCTCGTCGGCGAGGAACGACATGCCGCCGACAGCGGCCAACAGGATGCGCAGCGCATAGAGGGCGGCTTGGCCATCCTCATGCTCGGTAAACTCGCGGTCGAGGCGGATGAGGCCCGGAACCGGCCTGTCGGCAAACGCGTCGATGAGCACGGCGGCGCGGCGGCCGATGTCGTGGCGCTCGAGAGCCGCCTGCCGCGACCGTGCCAACGCTTCCGCGATCCGCCGTTCGCCATCACCCCGCCCGAGCTTTGCCCGCACGCGCGGCCGCTCGAACCGGGTATCGACATTGGTAGGGTCCTCGATCCAGCCGATGTCGCGAGCCCGCAGCATCTCGCGCAACACCCCGCGCCTGGTGCCTAGCAGCGGCCGGACGATCCATGTCCGCCAGTCGTGCAGCGTGGCGGGCGCCATGCCGGCAAGGCCCCGGCCTTCCTCGTCGCGGGCCTGCCGCATCAGCACCGTCTCGGCCTGGTCGTCGGCGGTATGGCCGGTCAGGATCAGCTTGATGCCTTCGGCGCCGGCCGCTTCGGCAAGCAGCCTGTAGCGCGCCTCGCGCGCGGCGGCCGGCAGACCGGTCGCCGGCTTGTCGCCGCGCCAGGGAAGAATGCGATGCGCGATGCCGCGCTCGGCGTAGAAACGGGCAACCTGCCGCGCCTCGACGGCCGAGCCTGGCCTTAGGCCATGATCGACGGTCACCGCGAGCAGCCTGGCGGCCGATGCGGTCCGATCGAAGTAATCCTTGAGGAGAATAAGCAGGGCGGTCGAGTCGCTGCCGCCGGACACGGCCGCAACGGCGCCGGTCGAAAAGTCTAGGTCGAAGAAAAGGTGGTCTGAAAGGTCAGTTTTGGTATCGGGCGTCAGCACGCCGCCAGCGCCTTTTCCTGCTTGATGCGTTCCTTGAGCGCGCCGGAAACGTCGGGATAGCGCTTGCCGATCTCGCTGAAGGTGGCGCAGGCCACGTCTCTCTGCTTCAGGCCGACCAGCGAAACGCCGAGCTTGAGCAGCATGTCGGGCGCCTTCTTGGCCTTCGGGTATTCCTTGCTGGCGGCGAGGAATATCTCGGCCGCGTCACGGTATTTCTGCTGGCCGAGCAGCGACTCGCCCAGCCAGTAATGCGCATCCGCCGCCTTGGCGTCCTTGGGGAAGCGTGAAATATGATCGCGAAAACCCTGCTCGGCGGTCGGGTAATCGCCCGACAGGATGAACTGGTAGGAGTTGCGGTAGAGCTCGTCGGGATCGTTGGTCGACGGCAGCGCGGCAACTTGCGTGTCGCCGGCCTTGTTCTTCTTGGCCGGCGTCTCGGCGGAAGGAGCGCTTGCGGTGGCCGCCGGGGCTTCCGCCGGCGCGCCGGCCTGCGGGCCGGTCTCGGCATTGACCACGTTGCCGTTCTTGTCGACGGTGATGGTGCCGAAATTCTTCGGCGGCGCGCCGGTGATCAGCTTGCCGGGATCGCCGGTCTGCGATTCCACGATGACGTCGCCGACGCTTTTGCCGCCGCTGTCTTGCCCGCCGGTGTCGGCCGGCGCCTGCGTCGCCGGAGCCTGGGCGACGCTGTTGTCGGTTCCGGCGTCGCCGGTGCCGGATTGACCGGTGCCCGCATCGCCGAGATTGGTGTTGCCATCGTTGCTGTCCCCGCCCTGGGGCGCGGCTTCCGATTTCTTCTGCCCGGCCGGCTTGGCGCCTCCTTGCGAACCGCCTTCGAGCTGCTGGAAACGGAACTCATTGTCTTCCTGCTGCTTGCGCATCTGTTCCTGCATCTGCAGGATCTGGAAATTGAGCTCCTCGATCTTGCCGTTCATCTGGCGAAGCTGGTCCTCCAGGCCAGTCATGCCAGCGCCGCCATCCTGCTGCGCGATCTGCGCCTGTTCCGGCTTCTTCTTGTCGCCGAAGATGCCAAGCGTCGGCAGATGGAAGGTGAACCCGCTGTCGGAGGCCCGCCCGGCACTGTCGGCCGAGGCGGCAAGGCTTGGGAGGCTTGATACGAGCAGCAGCGCAAGCGTGCCGCTCAGGACCGTTCTGAAATGCATTCTGTCTCTCGCGGTGGGTGTTGGCCTGATGCGCCTTTCCAAATCAAACAGTGGGAGAAAGCGCCCTCGCGCTCATAGCAGGACGCGAGACTTCGGCCAAATTTTGTTTCAATCCGTTGCAAATGAAAAAGGCGGCCCTGAGGCCGCCTTTCATTTTGGGATGTTGTATTTTTGTCGCCTGGGACGCCTGGCGCCCTTGGCGAAAATCGATCAGGAGCCGGCGCCGGAAAGCGTGGTGACGGCGCGGCGGTTCTGCGACCAGCAGGAGATGTCGTCGCAGACCGCGACCGGACGCTCCTTGCCGTAGGAGATCGTCTTCAAGCGGCCGGCGGAGACGCCCTTGGAGACCAGGAAGTCGCGCGTGGCGGCGGCGCGGCGGGCGCCCAGCGCCAGATTGTACTCACGCGTGCCGCGCTCGTCGGCATGGCCTTCGATGACGATCGCGTACTGGCGGTACTGGTTGAGCCACTGCGCCTGGCGGGCCAGCGTGGTCTGCGCATCGGCGCGGATCGACGAGGAATCGGTATCGAAGAAGATGCGGTCGCCGATGTTGACGGTGAAGTCCTGCGCCGAACCCGGCGTAGCGGCACCGGCACCGTTGAGGCCGAGATCGGCCGCGCTGTTCGGGGTCTTCTTCGAGGCGCAACCGGTAATGGCGAGAGCCGCCACCAGCGCGATCATGGCCGGGTTTCGGGTAAGTGCTGCGATACGGCCCATGCCGCCTCTCCTTCGCATTCGAGTGATTTCGTTGATCACCCAGTAACCACGTTTGGGTTAACCGGCATTCAAGAAACACGGTTAATGTTTGGTTTCGAGCCGCCGTCCGCGACCGCTTGGCCCCACGCTTTCCAAGGGGCGACATTGCGCGCGGACCCTAGGCGGAAATGCGGCCAAAACATGAAAAAAGAGGGAATTGGGGAACTGGAGAATTGAAGAACTGGAGAAACAGGTCACTTCAGCGACCCTCTGAGATTCACCAGCATTCCGTAGATCTGGTTGTAGGATCGCAGCCACTCGTCAAACTGGGCCTTCGAAATGTGCCCGAGGTCGAAGACGTAGGAGATCCATGTCTCGACTTCGCTGGCGCGTCCAACGTAGCGTTCCTGCTTCTTCAGTTCTCCAGTTCCCCCGCCCCTCACTCCAAAAGCGGCGACCACGCCGGGTCCGACGCATAGTTCGCGGTCGGAATCTGCTGTTCGTTGCGGCCGGTGAGATCGACCGAGACCAGCTTGGGACCGCCGGCGGTGTCGCGGAAGAACATCAGCACGCGACCATTCGGCGCCCAGGTCGGACCCTCCTGCTGGAAGCCGGAGGACAGGATGCGCTCGCCCGAGCCGTCGGTCTTCATGACGCCGATCTGGAACTCGCCGCCGCTCTGCTTGGTGAAGGCGATGAGGTCGCCGCGCGGCGACCAGACGGGCGTCGAATAGACGCCGTCGCCGAATGAGATGCGGTGCGGATTGGAGCCGTCCGCGCCCATGACGTAAATCTGCGAACGGCCGCTGCCGCCGCCGCGGTCGGAGGTGAAGACGATCTGCGAGCCGTCCGGCGAATAGGAAGGAGAAGTGTCGATCGCGGTCGAATCGGTGAGCCGCGTCGTCGAACGGCTCCTCAGATCCATGGCGAAGATGTTGGAATTGCCGTCATCGCGCAGCAGGCTCATGATCACCTTCTGGCCGTCGGGCGAAAAGCGCGGCGCGAACGTCATGCCGGGGAAGTTGCCCACCAGCTCGCGCTGTCCGGTTTCGATCTGCAGCAGATAGACCTTCGGCTGCCCGCTTTCATAGGACATGTAGGTGATTTCCTGCCGGTTCGGCGAGAAGCGCGGCGTCAGAACGATCGCGCGGCCGTCCGACAGATAGCGTACATTGGCGCCGTCCTGGTCCATGATGGCGAGCCGCTTCTTGCGGGCGTTCTTGGCGCCGGACTCGTCGACGAAGACGACGCGGGTGTCGAAATAACCCTTTTCGCCGGTGATCTTCTCATAGATCGCATCGGCGATGATGTGCGCGACACGGCGTTGGTTGGCGTCGTTGGCGAAAAACTGCTCGCCGGCCAACTGCTGGTTGCCGAAAATATCCCACAGCCGGTACTGGGCGCGAATGCGGCCATCCGCCTCCTTGCTCACGCTGCCGGTCACCAGCGCCTGCGCATTGATGACCTTCCAGTCGTCGAAACGAGGCTGGGCATCCGGATTCGTGATCTTTTCGACAAAGGCGGCCTTGTCGATCGGCGCGAACAGTCCTGACCGCTTCAGGTCGGCTGCGACGATCTCCGATATCTGCGGTCCAAGCCCTCCCTGAAAGTCAGGGATGGCGATCGGCATCGGCTCGACATTGCCTTTGTTGACGTTGAGCTCGAGGGTTGCTCGGGCAGGCAAGGTGACCGCAGCATTTATGCCCATCGCCATCGCGGCGACCATCAGGAGCGGCTTGAGGATGGATTGCATGTCTTCTCGCTTCTCTTGCTGATTCTCGGACGCTCAGGCTAAAGACCGAGCATCGCTCTCGGGTCGAAGTTGACGCGAACGTCGGACCATATGTCCTGCTTCCCGGCGGGAACCTGCAGTCCGGCGACGTCGCATTTCTGCACGGCGCGAACCGCGCTGGCGTCGAACTGAGGGTTGCCGCTGGACTTCTCAACGGTCGGGCGGCCCTCCAGCTTGCCGGAGGCATTCAGGTTGAAACGGATGACCACGGTGAAGTTCTCGGAACCTTCGAGGCCCACCGGAAGGGTCCAGCAACCACCGAGTTGATCCTCCAACGCCCCCTGCTCCGACTTGGAGAGCTTCTGGCCCTGGTCCTTTTCGCCGCCGAGCGAGGCCTGCTGGGTCGAGCGCTTGGCGCCGCCGCCGGATGGCTTCTGCTTATCGAGCAGGGCCGTTATTTCGTCGGCGTTGAACTGCTTCTCGTCTGACTTCGGCTTCGAGGAAGCCTCCTTGACCGGCTTTTCCGCATCCTTGCGATCCGGCGCCTTGGCGCTCTCGGCCTGGGCCGGCTGCGGTTTCGGCCGCGCTTCCGGCGCCGGCGCCGAATCCGGAAGCTTTGCCTCTTCCGTCGGCTGATCCTGCGAGATCGCCTCGGCGACGGCGTCGGGCTTGACCTCTTCCTTTTGGATGGCCGCGGTCTTGTCCGGCTGCGGCGCGGGCGTCGGTTCCTTGGCCGGTGTCGGCTTCGGCTCCGTCTGCTTGACCGGCTCCGGCTTGACTTCTTCCTTCGGGGTCGGCGTCGGGGCTACCTCGGTCGCCGGGGTCGGCTTCGGCTTCTCCTGCGGCTTCGGCACGTCCTCGACCGCTGGCTTCTCGGTCGGCGTCGGCGCGGGCGGCGGCGCCGCTGTCTTCTCGACCGGCTTCGGCTTGGCTTCGTCCGTCACCGGCTTGTCGGTATCGACGGTGTTCTCGCCGACCTTCCGGGCGTCGGGCACGACATCGGGACGCTTGGTCGGCAGCGGCGCCGGCTTGTCATGCATGACCGCCTTCTTGTCGCCCTGCAGCGTCTGTGCCACGGCTTCCATCGGCACGATGTCGACCGCCACCGACTCCACGTCGCTGGCAGGCATGGCCGGCGGCGACGACAGCGTGAACAGCCCGAAGGCCAGCGCCACCGCATGCAATATCACCGAAGAGGTGAGGCCGGTCCGCATTTGGCGTCTACTGATCCTGTTCCTGCAGCGACACCAGGCCGATATTCTTGTAGCCGGCCGCCGAAATGCGAGCCATGACCTTCATCGCCGTGCCATAGTCGGTCGACTTGTCACCGCGGATGAAGATGCGCTCGTCATAGCCGGTCTTGGAAATCGCCTGCAGCTTGGCCACCAGTTCCTCGATCGGAATCTCGGTCTCCTGCAGGAAAATCTTGCCCGCGGCGTCGATCGAAACGGTGATCGGCTGGGTGTCGACATTCATCGCCTTGGCCTGCGTGTCCGGCAGGTCGATCGGAACCCCGACGGTGAGCAGCGGCGCCGCGACCATGAAGATGATCAACAGCACCAGCATCACGTCGACCATCGGCGTGACGTTGATTTCGGATATCAGGGCATGGTGACGGCCACGCCGCCTATGGCCGCGCCCGCCTCGCCCCATGCCACCTGCGCCTGCAGACATCCCCATGATCGTTCCTCAGGTCTTCTGCGCTACTTTTTCATCGATTTGGCGCGAGAGTATGGCGGAGAACTCGTCCGCGAACCCTTCCATGCGCACGCCGAGTTTGTTCGCGTCCGATGACAGCTTGTTGTAGGCGATGACCGCGGGAATGGCCGCGAGCAGGCCGATCGCGGTCGCCAGCAGAGCCTCGGCGATACCCGGCGCCACCACCGAGAGGCTGGTGTTCTTCGAGGCGGCGATCGCCTGGAACGACGTCATGATGCCGATGACGGTGCCGAACAGCCCGATGAAGGGTGCGGCCGAGCCGGTGGTGGCGAGGAAGCCGAGGCGACCCTCCAGCTTCTCCATTTCACGCGTCAGCGCCAGGTCCATCGCCTTGTCGATGCGGGTCTGCAGCGCCAGCGCCGATTTCGCGCCCTTTTCGAAACTCTTCTTCCATTCGCGCATGGCGGCGACGAAGATCGCGCCCATGCCGGTGGTCTTGCGGTCGGCCAGCGTCCGATAGAGTTCTTCAAGCGATTGCCCGGACCAGAAGATCTGCTCGAAGCGGTTCAATGCCAACTTCATCCGGCCATAGGCGACGAGCTTGTCGATGATGATGGCCCAGGTCCAGATCGAGGCGCAGAGCAGGCCGATCATGACCAGCTTGACCACCCAGCCGGCCTGCATGAACAGCGCCCAGATCGATAAATGCGCTGCCGGATCGGCGAGTGCGATGTTTTCCATGACTTAAGTCCTTAAGATTATCCGGGCATCGCTGGCGGCTGGCCCATGGCATCCCTTTGGTCCGATCGCGCGAAGCGTGAAGCTTGCGGGCTACGCCCCGAATGCACCGTTTCGCGGCCTTTTCGAGGCAAATATTGGTGAAAGGAAGGCGCACGAATTGCGCCAATCTTCGCCAATTCCTTCATGAACCGTTATGGTTAAGGATGGGTTAGGACGTAAGGCGCGGCGCATTGCCGCGCATGGCTGCAGCCGTCCGGCCACAGGAGCCGTCTGGTTATCGGCTTCGAGATTGTGCCGGCAACCGAAGGGTCAGGCCTTGGCCCTTGGCATAAAGGCGGCGACCCACTCCTTCGGGAAACGCTTTGGCCGGCCGCTTTCGCCGACGATCGCCGCTTCGACCCTGGCCTCGACCAGCACATCGCCGCCGCGCTTCAATTGCTGGCCCATGAAGATGCGGGCGCCGGAAATGTCGTCGGTGCGCGTGTCGATGGTCAGGATATCGTCCATGCGCGCCGGCGAACGGAAGTCGATCTCCATGCGCCGTACCACCCAGACGATGCGCTCGCCATGCTTGCCGTCCAGGAGTTCGGTGTGGTGGACGCCGGTCAGCCGCAGATAGTCGGAGCGGCCGCGTTCGAGGAATTCGAGATAGCGCGCATGATAGACGACGCCGGAGAAATCGGTGTCGGCATAGTAGACTCGGGCCATCAGCCGATGGCCGAAATCCGTCAGCGCGCCGGAAAGCCCGGCACTCAGCGCCGCCGATTCACCATGATCGTCCATCGCGCTTTCCTTTTCAGGCCCGAACAGGCACCTAAAGCCCTCGGACTTCAGGCACTTTTCTATGCGTATCGTTATCCCAAAACCGCTGCACACTTTTGGGCGACACGCACTGTTTTCGCGCGGAAACGGGATGGCATTGTTGGGCACGATGATCAAGACCTTGATGGCGGCGCTGCTTGCGTTTGCCGCTTTGGGGTTGCCCGCCGGAGCGGCGACGTTCTCGATGAAACGCGGCCTCAATCTCGACCAGTGGGTGACCTGGCCGACCGAGGACAGATGGGGCGACCGCCAGGCCATCCTGCCCTATCCGGAGTGGCGCAAATTCCTCAACGAGGACGACCTCAAGGCACTCAAGGATGCAGGCTTCGACTTCCTGCGCATGCCGGTCGATCCCGCGCCCTTTCTCTCGGACCAGACCGCGGCCCTGCGCGACGACCTCTATGGCAGCGTGCTGGACTCGGCGCGCATGGTCAACCGCGCCGGCCTCAAGGTGATCGTCGACCTGCATCTGATCCCCGCCGGCGGCAATCGCAAGATCGGCATGAGCGAGGTCATGCACGATCCGGCCGTCTTCGATGCCTATACCGAGCTGGTGCGCAAGATGGCGCGGACGCTGGCCAAGGAGGATCCGAAGCTTGTCGCGCTGGAATTGATGAACGAGCCTCTGGTCGATTGCGACGCGAGCGGCACCAATCTTTGGTCCGACCTGCAGAAGCGCTTGTTCGCCGCCGCGCGCGCCGCCGCCACCAAGCTCACGCTGGTGTTGGGCGGCGGCTGCTATTCGAACGCGGAGTCGCTGGCCAGAATCGATCCCAGGACGATCGCCGATGACAACGTCATCTGGACCTTCCACTCCTACGATCCGTTTCTTCTGACGCATCAGGGCGCAAGCTGGGCCGGCGACTTCATCCCCTATGTCACCGGCCTGCCTTACCCGCTGACGGCCGTTCCGAAGGCGCAGCTGGACATGGCGCTGGACACGATCCGCGACCGGATCAAGGCCGAGGCGCCTTGGGCGCGGCGGAGCGGCCTGCTCGCCTATCTCGACGAGCAGGTGGCGACGATGGACAGCCCCGAAAAGCTGCTTGGCCTGATGGATGCGCCGTTCGCGACGGTCGACGCCTGGGCGAAGGCAAACGGCGTCAAGCCGCGGGATATCACGCTCGGCGAATTCGGCATGATCCGCCAGGAATACGGCAACGGCTTCGTCATGCCGGCCGCCTACCGCGCGGCCTATGTGCGCGACATGATCGCCCGCGCCGAGGCGCACGGCTTTTCCTGGTCGGTGTGGAGCTATGGCGGCGCCTTCGGCGTCATTGACGCGTTCGACGGCGAGAAGGCGGACCCGGACGTGATGAACGCCATCCGAGCGCTTCGGTAAGCTGGGCTAAAGCGCGTCGCGCTGAAGCGGATTCAGGCGACGCGCTTTAAGCCTTTGTTTTCATGCATACCGCTGCACACTTTTGCGCGACATGCATTAGCCGAGATCGATCTGCAGGATCTCCGGCCGCACTCCGAAACGTATCGGCGCGACGCTGAAGCCCAGTCCGCCCGAGACAATCAGGTTGCGATCGTTCTCGACGACGTGGCCGTAGGCGTAACGGTTGCCGTAGGCGGAAGGCACCACCGGGGAATAGCCGAACAGCCGCACCTGTCCGCCATGCGTGTGACCGGACAGCGTCAGCGAAACCCTCCCGGGCACTTTCGGAAAAATATCCGGCTCATGCGCGAGCAGGATGATGGGAGCAGTATCGCCAACCTTGGCCAGCGTGCCGGGAAGGTCGTCGAGACCGGTGAGCCCCCTGCGGCCCTTGGCCTTGTCCGGCAACAGGGCGATCTGGTCGGCCAGGCCGGCGATCCAGAAGCCCTGCCCGTCCTTTTCCAGGCGTACGACGTCGTTCTCCAGCACCGGAATGCCGACGGCCTCCAGCGCCTTTCGCGAAATCGTCGGCCCTGCACCGGCCGCTTGCGCCGAGCGATCATCCCACCAGTCGTGATTGCCGAGGATAGACCACACGCCGAGCGGCGCCTTGAGCCCTGCCAGCGCGGGCGCCCATTCCGACGCGTTTACCCAGCCGGTCACCAGCCGGGTCCCGGCGGGATAGTCGCCAAGCATGACGATGACGTCCGGCTGCAGCGCATTGGCCTCCTCGGCAAGTGCTGCTATCCGTTCCGGCGTCATCCACGGCCGGCAGGCATGGATGTCGGCCAGCACCACGACGCGCAACTTGAGTCCGGCCGGCCAGTGCGGCGGCGTCAGCGTGTAGCGCTTCACATGGGTCAGCAGCATCGGCTCGATGCCGACGGCATAAGCGCCAAGCGACACCAGGCTGAAGGCCGAGCCGCCGACAAGGCGCAGGAAACCACGTCTGGTGATCATGGATCGGCCCAAGCCCCTTGGGATTCTATCAGGAAGCTGCCTTAAAGGGGGCAATTACGCCCTCAGCTAGGCCGAGGCGAGCAGATTCTGCGCAGACGGGCCGTTACGCGGCCAAACGGCGAACAAATATGCGTTACTCTTCCTGGAACAGGCTGATCTGCTGCTGGGCGATATCCTTCGGCGGGTCGAGCCCGAGATGGCGCCAGGCATTGGCGGTCAGAACGCGGCCGCGCGGCGTGCGCTGGATAAAGCCCTGCTGGATCAGATAGGGCTCGATGATGTCCTCGATCGCGTCGCGCGGCTCGGAGAGCCCGGCCGCGATCGTCTCGATGCCGACCGGCCCGCCGCCGAAATTGCGCGCGATCATCGACAGATAGCGGCGGTCGAGCGCGTCGAGGCCGAGCGCGTCGACCTCCAGCCTTGTCAGCGCCTCGTCGGCGATCTTCCTGTCGACGTGGCCGTCCCCCGCGACGCTGGCGAAATCGCGCACCCGGCGCAGCAGCCGGCCGGCGATGCGCGGCGTGCCGCGCGCGCGGCGCGCGATCTCCAGCGCGCCATCGTCGCCAAGCGGCATCGACAGGATGCGGGCGCCGCGCCGCACGATCTGCTCCAGCTCCTCGACCGTATAGAAATTGAGCCGGACGGGAATGCCGAAACGATCGCGCAGCGGATTGGTCAGGAGCCCAAGCCGGGTCGTCGCCGCGACCAGCGTGAAACGGGCAAGGTCGATCTTGACCGAGCGCGCCGCCGGCCCCTCGCCGATGATGAGATCGAGCTGGAAATCCTCCATGGCTGGATAGAGGATTTCCTCGACCGCCGGATTGAGCCGATGGATCTCGTCGATGAACAGCACGTCGCGCTCCTCCAGATTGGTGAGCAGCGCCGCCAGATCGCCCGCCTTGGCGATCACCGGACCCGAGGTCGAGCGGAAATTGACGCCGAGCTCGCGCGCCATGATCTGCGCCAGGGTCGTCTTGCCGAGCCCCGGCGGACCGACGAACAGCACATGGTCGAGCGCCTCGCCGCGGCCCTTGGCGGCATCGATGAAGACCTTGAGATTGGCGCGCACTGCCGCCTGGCCGACGAACTCGTCGAGCGACTGCGGCCGCAAGGTCTGGTCGGCATCCTCACCGCGCTTGTCGGGGGCAATGAGGCGGGGCGAAAGGCTCATGCCGCCTTCCTTGCATAGGACCGACAACGGAACAAGCGCCGCCTCACCGCGCCAGTTCCTTAAGGCCGAAGCGGATCAGCTTGGACGCATCCGCGCCCTCGCCAGCCGATTTCAGCGCTGCCGCAACCGCGTTCGCCGCGATGTCGCGCGAATAGCCGAGATTGACCAGCGCCGAGACAGCGTCGGTGATCGGTGCCGCCGCGACGCCTTCGCCGAGCTCCTGCTTGAGGCCGATCGTGCCGCTGGCCGCGCCCGCATAGGCAGGCGCCTTGGTGCGCAATTCGGTGACGATGCGCTCCGCCACCTTCTTGCCGACGCCTGGCGCTCTGGAGACCATGGCGATGTCGCGCAGCGCGATCGCATTGGCGAGCTCGGCCGGCGCCAGCGTCGACAGCACCGCCAGCGCCACCTTGGCGCCGACGCCCTGCACATTGTTCATCAAAAGCCGGAACCACTCGCGCTCCAGCGCCGACTGAAAGCCGTAGAGCCGGATCATGTCCTCGCGCACATAGGTCTCGATGAACAGCACCACCGCCTCGCCGGGCGACGGCAGCGACGCCAGCGTGCGCGCCGAGCAATGCGCGACATAGCCGACGCCGTGCACGTCGACGAGGCAGGAGTCCTCGTCGATCTCGTCCAGCGTGCCTTTCAGCTTGCCGATCATGATTGTCCCCTCACGCCAGCGCTGCCATCCGGTAGGCGACGCTTTGGCGGTGATGCGCATGGCAGATGGCGATGGCCAAAGCGTCGGCAGCGTCGTCGGTGTCGAAGATCGCCTTCGGCATCAGCACCTTGACCATCATATGGATTTGCTTCTTCTCGCCGTGGCCGACGCCGATAACCGCCTTCTTGACCGCATTGGGGGCATATTCGGCGACCACCAGTCCGGCACGCGCCGGCACCAGCATGGCGATACCGCGCGCCTGGCCGAGCTTCAGCGTCGCCGTGGCATCCTTGTTGACGAACGTCTGCTCGACCGCTGCCTCATGCGGCATGGCTTGATGCAGCACCTCGGCCAAACCGTCATGCAGCTGGCAGAGCCTTGTCGCCAACGACTCCTTTTCGTCGGACCGCACCGTGCCGGACGCGACGAAGCGCAGCGAATTGCCCACGCTGTCGACAATACCCCAACCGGTGCGCCTCAGCCCCGGATCGATGCCGATGATGCGAATCGCTTCCCCCATGCGCCAAGTCTAGCCGTGGCGGCAAGCGATGCCAGCAAAATGTGAACAAACCAGAAACAATTGCGATCTTAAGAACGCATTCGAAATCCCATCAAGCTGGCGTTCACAGGCTGGCAGGCCCGAAATCCCGGACCTAATGCGTGTCGCGCAAAAGTGTGCAGCGGTTCTGCGATAACGACATGCATGAAAACAAAGCCTTAAAAGCGCGTCGCCTGAATCCGCTTCAGCGCGACGCGCTTTAAGGTTTGTTGATATTCAGGATTCCCATCTTGGCTTGGTCGTGATTCAAGCTTTTGATGGAACGATTCGTG
>NZ_VFTW01000036.1:0-49053 GCF_006440815.1 Mesorhizobium sp. B2-8-3 | reverse complement strand
CACGAATCGTTCCATCAAAAGCTTGAATCACGACCAAGCCAAGATGGGAATCCTGAATATCAACAAACCTTAGAGCAGTTCCAGGAAAAGTGCGTAGCGGTTTTCCGTCCGGAATTGCGCAGAAACAAAGATTTGGAGCAGTTCGGCGATTCCGGGAAACGCTGAACCGCTCTGGGAACACCGATCATATCGCGCTTCCGGCAGGCCGCGGCAAGCGTTGGGGAATACGGGCATGTCGAAGAGCAACAATGTCTACAAGGACGCCTTCAACCGCTGCCTCAGGCTGCTCGACGAGACCAAGAGCCTGCCGTCGGAACCTGAGCTCGGCACGCTGCTCGGCGTCAGCCGCACCACGGTGCGCAGCATTCTTTCGCGCATGGAAGAAACCGGGCTGATCGCCTGGAACAAACGCAACAAGACGGTGCTCAGGGCGCCGCGGCCGGAGGATTTCTTCCCCGAGGAAGAGACCGATTCGCTTGCCGAGATCATCGAGCGCTCCTTCATGCGGCGTCTGCTTGCGGAAGGCGCGGAAGCCGGCATGCAGATCAACGAGCTTGAGCTGGCGCGCGAGATCGGCGTCGGCACCACCAGCGTGCGCGAATTCCTGATCCGCTTCTCGCGCTTCGGGCTGATCGAGAAGCGTCGCAACAGCCACTGGGTGCTGAAGGGTTTCACGCGCGCCTTCGCGCTGGAACTGACCGAGATCCGCGAGATGTTCGAACTGCGCTCGGCGGCGGCTTTCGTCGCGCTTCCGGAAGACAGTGCGGTCTGGGTGGACCTCGACATGCTGGAGGTCCAGCACCGCCAGCTCGCCAGCGAAATCGCCACGCGCTTCAACGAATTCTCCGAACTCGACGAGCGCTTCCACCGGCTGATCCACCGCGCCTCGCACAACCGCTTCATCGTCGACTTCTACGATGTCATCGCGATGATCTTTCACTACCACTATCAGTGGAACAAGGCCGAGGAGCGCCAGCGCAACGAGGTCGCGGTCCAGGAGCATCTTGCCTATATCGCGGCGCTGAAATCGCGCGATCCTGGCAAGGTGGACGCCGCCTGCCGCAAGCACCTGAAGTCGGCGCGCCAGACGCTGCTGAGCTCCATTCCCGAGGGACGGCAGGCGCAGCCCGCCTAATGCATGTCGCCCAGAAGCGTGCAGCGGTTCTGGGATAACGACAATGCATGAAAACAAGCGCGTCGCGCCGCGTTGCCGCAGCGCGGTTTTGTCGATTTTCCAGCCGCATCCTCCGTGTTATTTCCTTATTGGTCGCAATCCCGGACGGAAAACCGTTTCACACTTTTCCTGGAATTGCTCTAGTGTCGATCAAGTTTCCGGGAGAGGCTTTGCGTTGAATATCCGGCTGAAACGATGGAGCATGCCGGCCGCGTTCGTCGCGGCGCTGCTCCTGTTGCTTCAGTCCTCTCTCGGCGCTTTCGCGTTCGGCGCGCCGTCGCAACTCGATGCCTTCGGCAACGTCATCTGCACCCATGAAGGCGCGGTAAAGCTCCCCGGCGGCGATCCCCACCAGCAGAATATGCCGTCCTGCTGCTCGCTCGGCTGCAGCATGGTTTCGCCGGCGCATCTGCCGCCGCCGGAAACCGTCACGCTGGCCGGGACCCGGCTTTTCGAGGCGGTCGCCTTCCAGCTTCCGGCCTTCCGGCACCAGGACTTCGCCCGCGACCGCTCTCCGGCCAATCCGCGCGCGCCGCCGGCAATGGTCTGATCCGCGGAACGTTCCGCGGGCCTATTCATCCAAAGATCAGACTGTTCGCGGCCGCAAAGCGGCGCGATCCTCATATCCATGGAGCAATCATGTCCAATCTTCTTCCCCGGGCTCGGACCTATGCCCTTCGCGGCGCGCCGCCGTTCCACCTCCAGCAGCGCGTTGGCCTTGCCGTGCTCAGCCTTCTTCTACTCTTGGCCTGCATTCCCGCCACCCTCGCGCATGAATTCAAGGTCGGAGACCTTGAGATCGAGCACCCCTGGTCGCGAGCGACGCCGCCCGGCGCCAAGGTGGCAGGCGGCTACTTCATCGTGATCAACAAGGGCAGCGCGCCGGACCGGCTGTTGTCGATTTCCTCCGACATTTCCGACAAGGCTGAACTGCATGAGATGAGCGTCAAGGACGGCGTCATGACCATGCGGCCGGTCGAGGGCGGGCTGGAGATCCCGGCCGGTGGCAAGGTCGTGTTGAAGCCGGGCGCCTACCACCTGATGTTCACCGGGCTGAAGCGGCAGCCGAAGCAGGGCGAGAAATTCCCGGCGATGCTGACCTTCGAGAAGGCCGGCAGCGTGAAAGTCGAGTTTGCCGTCGAAGGCATGGGCGAGACGGGCAGTGGCGATATGGACATGGACCACGCTGAGTAATCCGCCAATTCGAAATCAGAGGGACAATTCATGAAGACATATCTTTTTGCCGGCGCGCTGTTCGCGCTCGGGACCAATGCCGCGCTCGCCCACATCACGCTCGAAACGCAGGAAGCGGCTGTCGGCTCCACCTACAAGGCGGTCTTGCGGGTGCCGCATGGCTGCGAGGGCAAGGCGACGACCGCCGTGCGCGTGCAGATCCCCGAAGGCGTCATTGCGGTGAAGCCGATGCCCAAGCCCGGCTGGACGCTGCAGACCAAGAAGGGCAAGTACGAGAAATCCTACCAGCTCTATGGCGAGACGCTGACCACCGGCGTCAAGGAAGTGGACTGGAGCGGCGGCAATTTGCCAGACGAGTTCTATGACGAGTTCGTTTTCCGCGCCGCGCTGGCGGCCGACCTGCCGGCCGGCCAGATGCTCTATTTCCCGGTGGTGCAGGAATGCGGCGACGCCACCAGCCGCTGGATCGAGATCCCCGCGGCGGGCCAGGATGAGGACGCCTTGGAAACTCCGGCGCCCGGCATCAAATTGCTGCCCAAGAAATAATCTCCTGGTGGCGCGCCCGATCGGGCGTGCCACCATTTCCTGTAAGACGGCATGAACGCAGCACAGCCTTCCTCGACGAACCGGACCGCGGGCCGACATATCGGCCCGCTTGCCTGGCTGTTCGTTTCGCTCGTGGCTATATCGGTGTTGGCGCTGCCCAGTCGTGCCTTCGCGCATGCGGCGCTGGTCGCAACCGATCCGGCCGACGGCGTGGTGCTGTCGCAAAGCCCCGCGCGATTTTCGCTGACCTTCAGCGAGCCCGTCTCGCCGCTGGTTCTGACGCTTGTGCGGCCGGACGGCTCGCAGCTTGCGCTCACATCCTTCCGTCTCAACGACCAGACGATCGAGATCGACAATCCCGAAACGCTCAAACCCGGCACGCATGTGCTGAGTTGGCGGGTGGCGTCGGTCGACGGTCATCCTGTCGGTGGCTCGGCGCTGTTTTCCATCGGCGCGCCAAGCGCCGCGCCTGTGGCGGGCGAAGCCATCGACTGGACGCTGCGCGCGGCGATCTGGGCGGCCAGGCTGTTTGTCTATGCCGGCCTCTTCCTCGGCGTCGGCGGCGCGTTCGCGCTCGCCTGGCTGGCCGAGGACCGGCGCTGCGGCCAGCGCTTTGTCGCCGCGGCACTGCTTTTCGGCCTCGCCGGCGCGCCGTTATCGCTCGGCCTGCAGGGATTGGATGGGCTTGGCGTCCCACTCGCCCGGTTTGCGACACCGGCCGTCTGGAAGACCGCGCTGGAAACGAGCTTCGTCTGGACGGTGCTGATCGGCTTGATCGCGCTTGGTCTCGCTTTGCTTTCGCTTTCCGGATCTTCGGCTCTTCGCAAGCTGTCGGCAAGCGCGGCTCTGCTCTGCGTCGGCGGCGCCCTTGCCGCGAGCGGCCACGCCAGTGCGGCCGAACCGCAATGGCTGACGCGGCCGCTGGTGTTCCTGCATGGCGCGGCAATCGCCTTCTGGGCCGGTTCGCTGGCGCCGCTCGGCCTGGCATTGCGGCGGCAGCCGGCGGAAGCGAAAGCCTTTCTGCGCCGCTTCTCCCGCGCGATCCTGCCGGTCGTCATCCTGCTTGCCGCAAGCGGTATCGTGCTGGCGATCATCCAGGTGCGGCAGCCGGCAGCATTGATCGACACGTCCTACGGCCGGCTGCTGCTCTTGAAGCTGGCTCTGCTGCTCTTCTTGTTCACGCTTGCAGCGGTCAACCGCTGGACGCTGACGGTGCCTGCCGAGGCCGGCGATACCGAGGTGCAGCGGCGGCTGGCGCGCTCCATCCGCATCGAGGTGGTCATCGTGCTTGCCATCTTCGGCGTCGCCGCCGGCTGGCGCTTCACCCCGCCGCCGCGCGCGCTGGCGATCGCCGCCGCGCAGCCGGTGTCGATCCACATCCACACGCTGAAGGCGATGGCCGATCTCAGCATCACGCCCGGCCATGCCGGCGAGGTCGCCGCTTCGGTGGTGATCATGACCGGCGATTTCGGGCCACTCGATGCCAAGGCGGTGACGCTGGTGCTGTCGAAGCCGGATTCCGGTATCGAGCCGATCAAGCGGCCAGCGACCAAGCCGGGCGACGGCACCTGGCGTATCGACAATCTCGTCATCCCGCTGCCCGGCCGCTGGAATGCGCGGCTCGACATCCTCGTCTCGGACTTCGAGGTGGTGAAGATCGAGGCTCCCATAGAGATCAGGGCGCAATAACCAACCCGAAGCCAACCCGACACAATTCGGCGAGACGGTTGACGCCGCCGCCAAGGCCCGTCAATCATCTGGAAAAGGCGCGTCCTCCAGGACGCAGCCCACAACAGGCATCCGAACGCAGGGAAGAAACGATGGAAAAAGCCGAAATCGGCCTGATCGGCCTTGGCACGATGGGCTCCAACCTGGCGCTCAACATCGCTGAGCACGGGCACCGCATCGCCGTCTTCAACCGCACGCCGTCGCGCACAGACGCCTTTATCGAGAGCGCCGGTTCGCTGAAGGACATGGTCGTTCCCTGCTACAGCCTGGAGGAGCTCGCCGCGGCGATCCGGCCGCCGCGGCCGATCATCATCATGGTGCTGGCCGGCAAGCCGGTCGACGAGCAGATCGCGGCGCTGCGCGCCGTGCTCTCCAACAACGACATCGTCATCGATGCCGGCAACGCCAATTTCCGCGACACGATGCGCCGCTTCTCGGAATTGTCCGGCTCGGGCCTGACCTTCATCGGCATGGGCGTTTCGGGCGGCGAGGAGGGCGCGCGCCACGGGCCGTCGATCATGGTCGGCGGCACCGAGGAGTCCTGGAAGCGCGTCGAGAAGGTGCTGACCGCGATCTCCGCCAAGTTCAAAGACGAGCCCTGCGCCGCCTGGCTCGGCACCGACGGCGCCGGCCATTTCGTGAAAACCATCCACAACGGCATCGAATATGCCGACATGCAGATGATCGCCGAGATCTACGGCATCCTGCGCGACGGGCTCGGCATGGCGCCCAAGGAGATCGGCAAGGTCTTCGACGGCTGGAACAAGGGTCGGCTCAACTCCTACCTGATCGAGATCACCGCCAAGGTGCTGGCCGCCGACGATCCCAAGACCGGCAAGCCGGTGGTCGACATCATCCTCGATCGCGCCGGACAGAAGGGCACTGGCAAATGGTCGGTGATCGAGGCGCAGCAGCTCGGCATCCCGGCGACGGCGATCGAGGCGGCGGTCGCGGCGCGCGTGCTGTCCTCGATCAAGGACGAGCGGCAGGCGGCGGAAAAGGCCTATGGCGATATCGGCGTCGAAAAGATCTCCGGCGACAAGACCGCGCTGCTCAGGGATCTTGAGTTGGCATTGTTCGCCGGCAAGATCGCGGCTTACGCGCAGGGTTTCGCGGTGATGAGCGGCGCCTCGAAGGAATTCAACTGGAACCTGCCGATGCCGACCATCGCCAAGATCTGGCGCGCCGGCTGCATCATCCGCTCGCAGATGCTGGACACGATGGCCGAGGCGTTCGGTTCAGGCAGCGCTTCCACCAACCTGCTGATGGCACCGGCCTTCATCGCCTTGATGAAGGAGGCGCATCCGTCGCTCAGGCGCATCGTGGCGCGTGCCTCCGAGGCCGGGTCGCCGGTGCCGGCGCTGTCAGCAGCGCTTGCCTATTTCGACAGCTACCGGCAGGGACGCGGCACGTCGAACCTGATCCAGGCGCAGCGCGATTTCTTCGGCGCGCACGGCTTCGAGCGTATCGGCGAGCACGGGGCGTTTCACGGCCCGTGGGGCAGCGGCGCGGGGCATTAACCCCGATAAGGCAGAACCTCGCTCGGGGTACTGAGTGACTGCAACGAGCCGGGGTCGGCGCCGCCGATCCAGCCGAGCACCGCGCGGGCGAGCTCGGAGCCGGCCAGCCGGAAGTTCTCGTTGACGACCAGCAGTTCGCGCCGGAACAGATGCAGCAGCTCCGACGATTGTTTCGACACCACGTCGACGTCGCGGCCGAGTTTCAGCCCGGCGTCCTCGATGCCGGCCACGATGGCGAGCGTCGCTGCGGCGGCGCTGCTGACGAAGCCGTCGGGCCGGTCCTTGCGCCGCATCAACTGCGCGGTCCGCGTCCTGATCTGCTCGATCGACTGGTCGATGGAGACAGTGTTGAACGGCACCTCGCCAACGCCCACCTCGCTCAGCGCATCGGCAAAGCCGTTCACCGTATGGCCGTAATAGGTGAGACCGACCGGCGGCGTCACAAGGGCAAGCCGGTTGCGGCCCCGACCGGCGAGGTAGCGGACGGCTTCGCCGGCAAAGGCGTAATTGTCGAAGTCGTGATAGGGATGCACCAGGCCCATGTCGGTGCGGCCATGCGTGGCGAAGGGAATGCCGCGCTCCAGCATGTAGCGCGCCCGCGGATCGTTGGGCTGGGTGCGCGAGATGATGACGCCGTCGGCCGAGCCCGTCTCGACCAGATAGCGCACCGGATCCAGCGGATCCTGCGAGCGCGAATAGGGCGTGACGATCAGGTGGTAGGGCGTATCGGCGATCACCTCGGTGACGCCGTAGATGATGTCGGAGACGAAGCTCATCAGCTCGTGCTCGGTGTTCAGCACAAGCGAGACGACGTTGGTCTTGCCTGTTCTCAGCCTGACGCCGGCGCGGTTCGGGCGGTAGCCGATCTGCTTGGCGACGAGCTGGACGCGACGCCTGGTCTCGGCGCCGATCTCGGGTGCATCCTTCAGCGCGCGCGAGACCGTCGTGACGCCAAGCCCGGTCATGAAGGCAAGCGTCTTCAGCGTCGGCCGCTCCTTGCCCGACGTGTCGTCGTCGCCCTTCTTCGTTATCCGTCTATCCATTCGTCCCGCCCGTCAGGCGCATAGCAGCCGCAGGGCCGACCGGCAATCGTGCGGCGGTGACATTTGCGCGACCTTCAGCTTGTGGCTCGGTTCAATATACTGAAACGTTACAGATTGCCAATCTTCGTGATCGACCGGCAAGGTCGCACCCCTTTGCATCGCGGGTGCGGCGATGAACCGAGAGTCGCTGGAATCACAAAGAAATATCGGCCCAAGCCTACTTTTTGCACCAATCGACTGTTCCAGCGCCGGCATTGCCGCGTCGGAAGAAAGATTTTGTTCGTGCCTCGAAAAAATCTTGATTGGCTTCAAGGCGAGGGTTGCCTAGGAGGATCATTTGCCGTATCGAAAATCTGTAACGTTTCAGATTCTGGGAGGAAGCCGAAATGCGATACAAATTCCTGACTGCCGCCTTCGCCGCGACGGTTGCGCTCAACTTCGCCGGTCCGGCGGCCGCGACCGACCTGGAAGTCACCCATTGGTGGACTTCCGGCGGTGAGGCGGCGGCGGTGGCCGAGCTTGCCAAGGCATTCGACGCGACAGGCAATCACTGGGTCGACGGCGCCATTGCAGGCTCCGGCGGCACGGCGCGGCCGATCATGATCAGCCGTATCACCGGCGGCGACCCGATGGGCGCCACCCAGTTCAACCACGGCCGGCAGGCGGAAGAGCTGGTGCAGGCTGGGCTGATGCGCGACCTCACCGATATCGCCACCAAGGACAAGTGGACGGAAATCGTGCGGCCGAAGAGCCTGCTCGACTCGTGCACCATCGACGGCAAGATCTATTGCGTGCCGGTCAACATCCATTCCTGGCAGTGGCTGTGGCTGTCCAACGAGGCCTTCCAGAAGGCCGGCCTGCCGGTGCCGAAGGACTGGAATGAATTCGTGGCGGATGCGCCGGCGCTGGAAAAGGCCGGCATCATTCCGCTCGCGGTCGGCGGACAGGCCTGGCAAGCCTCGGGCGCCTTCGACGTGCTGATGGCCGCGACCGGGGGCACCGACACGTTCCTCAAGGTCTACAAGGACAAGGACGCCACCTTCGCGGCCGGCCCGGAGATCGCCAAGGTGTTCAAGGCGGCGGACGATGCCCGCAAGATGGCCAAGAACACCAACGTGCAGGACTGGAACCAGGCGACCAATCTGGTCATCACCGGCAAGGCCGCCGGCCAGATCATGGGCGACTGGGCGCAGGGCGAGTTCCAGGTCGCCGGCAAGACCGCCGGCAAGGACTATACCTGCCTGCCTGGCCTCGGCCTGAACGAAGTCATCGCCACCGGCGGCGACGCCTTCTACTTCCCGCTGCTCAAGGACGAGGCGAAGGCGAAGGCGCAGGTCGTGCTCGCGGAGACCTTGCTCGATCCGAAGACCCAGGTCGCCTTCAACCTCAAGAAGGGTTCGCTACCGGTGCGCGGCGATGTCGACCTCAATACGGCGAACGACTGCATGAAGAAGGGCCTCGCCATCCTCGCCAAGGGCGCCGTCATGCCGTGGACGGACCAACTGCTTTCGCAGGACACCCAGAAGCAGAAGGAGGACCTGTTCTCCGAGTTCTTCGCCAAGCCCGACATGACGATCGAAGAGGCACAGAAGCGCTTCGCCGAGATCATCGGTTCGGCGGACTGACGACCGGCGCCCCCGCCGGCTTCCGACCCCAGCCTATCGGGGTCGGGAGCTCGATGTCCTCATTGCCCGGCCGGCCGAGATGAGCAGCAGCGAACGCCCGAACCAGCTTTTCCGCAACCTGAACGCCAAGGTCGCATCGATCCCGATGGTGCTCACCGCGCTGGTGGTGTTCGTCGGCGGCACGGCGTGGACGGTGCTCTACTCCTTCACCAATTCGAAGCTGTTGCCGCGGCTCAACTTTGTCGGGCTCGACCAGTATCACCGGCTGTGGTCGACATCGCGCTGGCTGGTGTCGATCGAGAACCTTTTGATCTACGGCGTGATCTCGCTGGTGTTCTCGCTGGTCATCGGCTTCCTGCTTGCTGCCCTTCTCGACCAGAAGATCCGTTTCGAGGACACGTTCCGCACCATCTTCCTCTATCCCTTCGCGCTGTCCTTCATCGTCACCGGGCTGGTATGGCAGTGGCTGCTCAATCCGGATTTCGGCGTCCAACGCGTCGTGCGCGACCTCGGCTGGACGAGCTTCAGCTTCGATCCGCTCTACAATTCCAGCATCGTCATCTACGGCATTTCGATCGCGGCGCTCTGGCAAGGCACGGGCTTGATCATGTGCCTGATGCTCGCCGGCCTGCGCGGCATCGACGAGGACATCTGGAAGGCGGCGAGGGTGGACGGCATTCCGGCCTGGAAAACCTATCTTTTCATCGTCATCCCGATGATGCGGCCGGTCTTCATCACCACGTTGGTGATCATCGCCGCCGGCATCGTCAAGGTCTATGACCTGGTCGTGGCGCAGACCAGCGGCGGCCCCGGTATCGCGTCGGAAGTGCCGGCGAAATATGTCTACGACTACATGTTCTTCGCCCAGAACCTCGGCCAGGGTTTCGCCGCCTCGACCATGATGCTGTTGTCGGTGGTGATCGTCATCGTGCCATGGGCCTATCTCGAATTCGGAGGCAAGAAGCGTGGCTGACGTCGCCTCCCTGTCCACCGGTGCCGAAGCGCTCGGGCGCAATGCCACCGGCCCGAGCGGGCCCAAGCCGCGGCACGTGCTGTCGCGCCGCAATATCTTCCTTTACGGCACGCTGATCGTCGTGGCGCTCTATTACCTTTTGCCGCTCTACGTGATGATCGTCACGTCGCTGAAGGGCATGCCGGAAATCCGCCTCGGCAACATCTTCTCGCCGCCGGTGGAAATCACCTTCGAACCCTGGGTGAAAGCCTGGGCGACAGCGTGCACGGGGCTCAACTGCGACGGGCTTTCGCGCGGTTTCTGGAACTCGGTGCGCATCACCGTGCCGTCGGTGATCCTGTCGATCGCGATCGCCTCGGTGAACGGCTATGCCCTGGCCAACTGGCGCTTCAAGGGCGCCGACACCTTCTTCATCATCCTGATCGTCGGCGCCTTCATCCCTTACCAGGTGATGATCTATCCGATCGTCATCATCCTGCGCGAGATCGGCATCTACGGCACGCTGACCGGCCTGGTGATCGTGCATTCGATCTTCGGCATGCCGATCCTGACGCTGCTTTTCCGCAACTATTTCACCTCGATGCCGGAGGAACTGTTCCGCGCCGCGCGCGTCGACGGCGCCGGTTTCTGGGGCATCTATCTGCGCATCATGCTGCCGATGTCGCTGCCGATCTTCGTGGTCGCCATCATCCTGCAGGTGACCGGCATCTGGAACGACTTCCTGTTCGGCGTCGTCTACACGCGCCCCGACACCTATCCGATGACGGTGCAGCTCAACAACATCGTCAACTCGGTGCAGGGCGTGAAGGAATACAACGTCAACATGGCCGCGACCATCCTGACCGGGCTGGTTCCGCTCGTCGTCTACTTCATTTCCGGCAAGCTCTTCGTGCGCGGCATCGCCGCCGGCGCGGTGAAAGGATGATGATGGCCGCTGAAATCGCCAATCCCAGCGTTTCGATCCAGGACCTTTCGCTCAATTTCGGTGCCGTCTCGGTGCTGCAGACGCTCAACCTGGATGTCGCCGACGGCGAATTCATCGTGCTGCTCGGGCCGTCCGGCTGCGGCAAGTCGACCTTGCTCAACTGCATCGCCGGGCTGCTCGACATTTCCGACGGGCGCATCTTCATCAAGGGCAAGAATGTCACCTGGGAAGAGCCGAAGGACCGCGGCATCGGCATGGTGTTCCAGTCCTATGCGCTCTACCCGCAGATGACGGTGGAGAGGAACCTTTCCTTCGGCCTGCGCGTCGCCGGCGTGGCGAAGGACGAAATCGCCAAGCGCATCGCGCGCGCCGCCGAGATCCTGCAGATCGAGCCGCTGCTGCAGCGCAAGCCTTCGGCGCTGTCCGGCGGCCAGCGCCAGCGCGTGGCGATAGGGCGCGCGCTGGTGCGCGACGTCGACGTCTTCCTGTTCGACGAGCCGCTCTCCAATCTCGATGCCAAGCTGCGTTCGGAGTTGCGCGTCGAGATCAAGCTTTTGCACCGCCGCTTGCAGAACACGATGATCTACGTCACCCACGACCAGATCGAGGCGATGACGCTGGCCGACCGGATCGCGGTGATGAAGGGCGGCGTGATCCAGCAGCTCGACGCGCCGCAGACGATCTACAACCGCCCCGTCAACCGCTTCGTTGCCGGCTTCCTCGGCTCGCCGGCGATGAATTTCATCGAAGGCAGGCTGGAGAAGGACGGCGGCGACTGGCACTTTGCCGTCGAGGATCTGCGCATTCCGCTTGCAACCTATTCCTTCGAGAAGGAGCCGGCGCCGGGCCCTGCTGTGTTCGGCATCCGGCCAGAGCATGTCGCCTTCAACAGCGGCACGGGGTGGCCCTTCACCGCGACAGCCAATGTCGAGGTCGTCGAGCCGATGGGCTCCGACACACTGGTGTGGCTGAAACTAGGCCGGCAGAACTTCACCGTGCGCGTCACCTCCGAACGCACGCCGAAGAACGGGGATGCGGTCGGCATCGGCTTCGATCCGCTGCGCGCCTCGCTCTTCGACGCTCAAACCGGCAACCGAATTTAACTCCCCAGGACCAACAGAACGGACAGGACAGATGAACTGGTCATTCCAACTCTACAGCGCCCGCAATTTCCAGCCATGGAACGGCGTGGTGAAAATGCTCGGCGAGCTCGGCTACAGCCAAGTCGAGGGCTTCGGCGGCGTCTATGACGACCCGAAAGCGTTCCGCGCCGAGCTCGACAGGAACAGGCTTGCGATGCCGACCGGGCATTTCTCGATCGACGCGCTGGAGAACGATTTCGACGGCGTGCGCAAAACCGCCGACGCGCTCGGCATCACGCTCCTGATCTGCCCCTATCTGATGTCCGATCAGCGCCCGTCCGATGCCGCCGGCTGGCGCGGCTTCGGCGAGCGTCTCGCCAAGGTCGGCGAGGTGGCAAAGAAGGCCGGCTACGGCTTTGCCTGGCACAACCATGATTTCGAGTTCAAGCCGCTTGCCGACGGCTCGCTGCCGCAGGACCATATCCTGTCCGCCGCGCCCGACATCGGCTGGGAGATGGACGTCGCCTGGGTGATCCGCGGCGGCGCCGATCCGCTGCCCTGGATCGAAAAGCACGGCAAGCGCATCGTCGCCGTGCACGTCAAGGACATGGCGAAGCCGGGCGAGGGGCTGGACGAGGACGGCTGGTCCGACGTCGGCCACGGCACGATCGACTGGGCGGGCCTGTTCAAGACATTGCGCGCCAAGAGCGCGGCGCAGTATTTCATCATGGAGCAGGACAACCCCAACGACATCGAGCGCTATGCCCGCCGCTCCATCGCGGCAGCCAAGAGCTGGCAGGAGTGATCGAAATGGCAGAGAAACTTGGCGTCGGCGTCATCGGCTGCGGCAACATCTCGAAGGCGTATTTCTCGCTGTCGCCGCTGTTTCGCGGCATCAAGATGCGCGCCTGCGCGGATATCAACATGGATGCGGCGAAAGCGCGGGCAAAGGAGTTCAAGCTGCGTGCCGAGACGGTCAACGACCTGCTCAAGGACGACGAGATCGACATCATCGTCAACCTCACGGTTCCGGCGGTACACTACGAAGTCTCCAAAGCGGTGCTCGACGCCGGCAAGCATGTCTATTCGGAAAAGCCGTTCGTGCTGTCGGTCGGGGAAGGGCTCGATCTCAAGAAACGGGCCGAGAAGAGGGGCCTGCGCATCGGTTCGGCGCCAGACACGTTCCTCGGCGCCGCGCCCCAACTGGTCCGCGATCTGATCGACAGCGGCAAGCTCGGCGCGATCACCAGCGGCACCTGCCATGTGATGGGCCACGGCATGGAGCACTGGCACCCCAACCCGGACTTCTTCTTCCAGCCGGGCGCCGGTCCGGTGCTGGATATCGGGCCGTATTATGTCACCAACCTGATCCAGCTGATCGGGCCGGTGAAACAGGTGGCGGCCTTCGCGACGACGCCGGCCAAGGAGCGTACGATTTCGTCGAAGCCGCGTGCGGGCGAAAAGATCCCGGTGAACACGCCGACCACCATCCATGCGCTGCTTGAATTCGCCAATGGCGCGGTGATCACGCTCAACACCAGCTGGGACGTCTGGAGCCATGGCCACGCGCCGATGGAGCTCTACGGTGAATTGGGCACCGTCTTCGTGCCGGACCCGAATTTCTTCGGCGGCGAGGTGCGCTTCACCGACTCGGCCAAGCCGGTGAAGAAACTACCGAAATGGAACCATCCGTTCGGCGTGCCGAACGAGATGCATGGCCATGGCATGATGGCGAACTACCGCACCGCCGGCCTGGCCGACATGGCGGTCGCGATTGTCGAGGGACGGCCGCATCGCTGCTCGATGGAGCTGGCGCTGCACGCGGTCGATGTCATGACCGGCATCCTGCGTTCCGGCGAAAGCGGCAAGTACGTCGCCATGCAGACGACCTGCGAGCGGCCCGCCGCGCTCGGCGTTAAGGACGCCAAGGCGCTGCTGGCGAAGAAAAAGTAGGTGGCGACCCTCTCCCCGTCCCGGCGAGGAGAGGGTAATGGTGGGGGACAAGCATCGATTCAATCCGCCATGACGGCGCCCGCGGCGCCGCTTCGACCCCGAGGATTTCCCATGCCCTATGTCGCCGCCGAAAACCGCTACGAGAAGATGATCTATAATCGCTGCGGGCGGTCAGGCCTGAAGCTGCCGGCGATCTCGCTCGGGCTGTGGCACAATTTCGGCAACGATACGCCGCACAGGACCAAGCAGGCGCTCGTGCGCAAGGCCTTCGACCTCGGCATCACCCATTTCGACCTCGCCAACAATTACGGCCCGCCGCCCGGCTCGGCGGAAACCGCGTTCGGCGAGATACTGCGCACCGATTTCGCTGCTTACCGCGACGAGATCATCATCTCGACCAAGGCCGGCTACGAGATGTGGGCCGGTCCCTACGGCGAATGGGGCAGCCGCAAATATGTGCTGGCCAGCCTCGACCAGAGCCTCAAGCGCATGGGGCTCGACTATGTCGACATCTTCTATTCGCACCGTTTCGATCCCGAGACGCCGCTCGAGGAAACGATGGGCGCGCTCGACCACGCGGTGCGCTCGGGCAAGGCGCTCTATGCCGGCATCTCTTCCTACAATTCGCAGCGCACGCGCGAGGCGGCCGACATATTGCGGCAGCTCGGCACGCCATGCCTGATCCACCAGCCGAGCTATTCGATGCTCAACCGCTGGGTCGAGGAGGACGGGCTGCTCGACACGCTGGAGGGGCTCGGCATCGGCTCGATCGTGTTCTCGCCGCTGGCGCAGGGCATGCTGACCGACAAATATCTCGGCGGCATTCCCGACGGCAGCCGCGCATCCCAAGGCAAATCGCTCAAGCCCGCCTTCATCAACGACCAGTCGATCGCCAACATCCAGGCGCTCAACGCCATTGCCGGCCGCCGCGGCCAGACGCTGGCGCAGATGGCGCTGGCCTGGGTGCTGCGCAAAGGCCGCGTGACCACGGCGCTGATCGGTGCCAGCCGGCCGGAACAGGTCGAGGATTGCGTCGGCGCGCTCAAGGCGCTCGAGTTCTCCGATGCCGAGTTGGCCGAGATCGACACTTACGCGCGCGAGTCCGACATCAACCTTTGGGCGGCTTCCGCCGAACGCAAGGGACCGCCGCGCAAGTAGAGATTAGCCGGCGAACCATCGCCATCGCGTCGTGTCGGAGGGGGCGCGCTTCAGAAACAGTGGCAAAATCACTCTTTCGTCGCTATCTCAGGGGAATTGAGGTCGTTCGCATGCGAGATCTGCTGCGAGCGTCGATTGGGCGAACAAGATGACGGCAAGAGATGCGCTAACCAAGAACCAGCTCTGCGTGCTCGAAAAGCTCGAGGCGTCCAGCGGGCCGCTCAGCGCCTATACGCTGCTCGACCAGCTGCGCGAGCGCGGTTTCCGGGCGCCGCTGCAGGTCTATCGGGCGCTCGACACGCTGGTGAAGTCCGGCTTCGTGCATCGGCTCGAAAGTCTCAACTCCTTCGTCGCCTGCGCCGAGCCGCACGATCACAGCCATTCGATGACGGCCTTCGCCATCTGCGACAATTGCGGGCAGGTGACCGAAATGTCCGACCACGATGTCGATCACCGGCTGGACGAATGGGTGCGCTCGACGGGATTTGCGGCGAAAAAAGCGGTGATCGAGTTTCGCGGGGTGTGTGCCAAATGCAGGGCTGAAGCGGCGTAAGAACGCCGATATTCAGGTGAGGTCGGCCTGCAAATGGCGGCTCCCTGCGCTTCCGGTGCTCACGTACTTTAAGTACGCTCCGCTCCGGTTCTCGGGACCCACCATTTTCGACTCGACCTGACCTGAATCTCGACGCTCTTACAGCGTGGGGTAGCGCCTAATGCGCCTCGTCCCAGTTGTTCGCCGCCCGGGCGTCGACATGCAGCGGCACCGACATCGAGACCGCCGGCATCGGCGCGTTCTCCATCACGCGGCGCACCACGGGGATGGTCGCCTCCACCTCCGAGTCCACCGTTTCGAAGATCAGTTCGTCATGCACCTGCAACAGCATGCGGGCGGAGAGTTTCGCCTTGTCCAGCGCCTCTTCCATATGCACCATGGCACGGCGGATGATGTCGGCGGCGGTGCCCTGGAGCCTGGCGTTGATCGAGGCGCGCTCGTTGAAGGCGCGCACCGACGGGTTGGACGACCTTATCTCCGGATAGTGGATGCGGCGGCCGAAGATGGTCTCGACGAAACCGTTTTCCCGCGCATAGGCCTTGGTTTCCTCGATATAGTCGCGGATGCCCGGGAAGCGCTCGAAATATCGCTTGATATAGGCGCTCGCCTCGTCGCGCGGGATCGACAGCTGGTTGGCGAGGCCGAAGGCCGAGATGCCGTAGATGATGCCGAAATTGATCGCCTTGGCGCGCCGGCGCACCTCCGAAGGCATGCCTTCGACCGGCACGTTGAACATTTCCGATGCGGTGATGGCATGGATGTCGGCGCCGTCGGCGAAAGCCTGCTTGAGCTGCGGGATCTCCGCGACATGGGCAAGCACGCGCAATTCGATCTGGCTGTAGTCGGCCGAGACCAGCTTGTGGCCCTTTTCGGCGATGAAGGCGGTCCTGATCTTGCGGCCCTCGGCGGTGCGCACCGGGATGTTCTGCAGATTGGGATCGGAGGACGACAGCCGTCCCGTCGTCGTCGCGGCGAGCGCATAGGAGGTATGGACGCGGTTGGTGCCGGGGTTGATGAAGCCCGGCAGCGCGTCGGTATAGGTCGATTTCAGCTTGGTGAGCTGGCGCCAGTCGACGATCTTGCGCGGCAGCTCGTGGCCTTCGGTGGCAAGGTCTTCCAGAAGCTGCGCCGAGGTCGACCACTGGCCGGTCTTGGTCTTGGAACCGCCCGGCAGGCCCATCTTGCCGAACAGGATATCGCCGAGCTGCTTGGGCGAGCCGATGTTGATGCGTTCGCCGACGATTCCGTAGATTTCCTCCTCGACGCGGGCGGCGCCCTGCGCCAATTCGCCCGACAGTCGCGACAGGATTTGGCGGTCGACCGAGATGCCGCGCTGTTCCATCCGGGCAAGCACCGGCACCAGCGGCCGCTCCAGTCGCTCGTAGACGGAAACGAGGCCCTTGGCGGCCAACCTCGGCTTCAGCACCAGCCAGAGCTGCAACGCAATGTCGGCCTGCTCGGCGGCGTATCTCGTCGCGCGCTCGATATCGACTTGGTCGAAGCCGATGGCGCTCTTGCCCGAGCCGGCGAGTTCCTTCTTCGAGGCCGGCGCGTGACCGAGCCACTTCTCCGACAGCGAGACGAGGTCGTGACCGCCGGAGGTGCCTGCGTCAAGGACGTAGGAGATCAACATCGTGTCGTCGAACGGCCCGACCTCGATGCCGTGCCGGCCCATCACGACGATGTCGTATTTCGTGTCCTGGACGATCTTGAGAACCGACCGGTCCTCGAGCAACGGCTTGAGCAGCGCCAGCGCCTCGCGGACCGGGATCTGGTTCTCCAGCATGCCGCCGCCGAGCAGGTCGCCATTGCCGCTCTTGTGGGCGAGCGGCACATAGACAGCCCGGCCCGGCGCAATCGCCATGGAAATGCCGATCAGGTCGGCCTGCATCGGATCGGACGAGCTGGTCTCGGCGTCGAGCGCAAGGACGCCGGCGTCGCGGGCTTCGACTATCCAGGCCTTGAGCGCCGCCGCATCGCGGATGGCGGTATAGGCCGAGGGGTCGATCTTGCGGGCCGCCGCCTGTTCGAGCCGCAGCGCCGAGAGCAGCGAAGGGGTGTCGCCCTGCGGCGGCGCATCCTCGCCCCTTGTGGCAGGTTTCGCGGTGCCCTTCGATTCAGGTGCCGGCTGTCTCGATGGCGCGCCGGCGCCGACATCGGGGCCATGCGCGGTATCGGCGCGCTCGACGGTGACGGCGGAAGCCTGGACATCGCCGATCTCGGTGGCGGTCGCCTCGGCGACGCGCCGCGTCAGCGTGGTGAATTCCATCGTCTTCAGGAAGCCGATCAGCTTCGGCCCGTCTGGCTCATGCAGGACCAAATCGTCCAGTCCCTCCTTCAGGGGCACGTCGTTCCTCAGTGTCACCAGCTCGCGCGAGATGCGCGCCTTGTCGGTATTGGCGATGATGGTTTCGCGGCGCTTGTCCTGCTTGATCTCGGAAGCGCGCGCCAGCAGCCCGTCGAGGTCGCCGAACTGTTCCAGCAGCTGCGCCGCGGTCTTCGGGCCGATGCCGGGCACGCCCGGCACGTTGTCGACCGAGTCGCCGGTCAGCGCCTGCAGGTCGATCATCTTCTCCGGCGGCACGCCCCATTTCTCGATCACCTCGGGAATGCCGATCTGGCGGTCTTTCATCGGGTCGTACATGCCGACCGTCGGACCGACCAGTTGCATCAGGTCCTTGTCGGAGGAGATGATGGTGGTGTCGGCGCCGACCTCGCAGGCCAGCCGGCAATAGGTCGCGATGATGTCGTCGGCCTCGAACCCCTCCATCTCGATGCAGGGCAGGTTGAAGGCCACGGTCGCCTGGCGGATCAGCCCGAATTGCGGGATCAGGTCCTCCGGCGGCGCCGAGCGGTTCGCCTTGTATTCGGGATAGAGATCGCTGCGGAAGGTTTTCGAGGAATAGTCGAAGATAACGGCGAAATGCGTCGGCACGATGCCTACACTGGTGTTGCGGGCATCCTGCATCAGCTTCCACACCATGTTGCAGAAGCCGAGCACGGCGCTGGTCGGCAGGCCGTCGGATTTGCGGTTCAGCGGCGGCAGCGCGTGATAGGCGCGGAAAATGTAGCCGGAGCCGTCGACGAGGAAGAGGTGATCGCCTTTTTTCATGCCGGCAGGGATAGCGCGGCCAGCCTTCGCGGTCCATGCCAAAGGCTGTGCAACCTGCCAGTTCGGGCAACACCCCTGGCAGATACTGTCCTGGCGGGAATCCACTGCTCACGGGCATGTTACAAAAGTGTAATTTTCGTGCCCTTGAATCGCCACGTTCACAGACCCAAATACATCTCATCGGCAGTTTTCGCCGAAGTCCGGAGTAAGGCCCGTCCCCCGCCTATCCCGGGCAACTTGCGGCAGCCTATCCCCCCTCTCCGGGCTGCCGCATCGTTTCGAGTAAAGACCGCCGTGGTTCCCCCTCCACCACGGCGGTTCTTTTTTGCCTCCAGGCTAGCCTTTCCCGCTTGGTCCAACGATCGCGGCTTTTCGTTTTCCGCATCGCCCTTTAGGGTCTGCCGCAAAAATCGAAAGGCCCCCCAAAATGTCCAAACTCTCCCCCGTCCTCGACCGTCTCGACCAGAACCTCGACCAGAGCCTGGAGCGGCTGTTCGGCCTGCTCGGCATCAAGTCGATCTCCACCGATCCCGCCTTTGCCGCCGACTGCCGCAAGGGGGCCGAATGGCTGGTGGCCGAACTCAAGCTGATCGGCTTCGACGCAAGCGTGCGCGACACGCCCGGACATCCGATGGTGGTGGCGCATCACGAGGGGCCGGCAGGCGCGCCGCATGTGCTGTTTTATGGCCACTACGACGTCCAGCCGGTCGATCCGATCGAATTGTGGGAAACCGATCCGTTCGCGCCGTCGATCAAGGAGATCGAGCCTGGACGCAAAGTGATCACCGGACGCGGCTCGGCCGACGACAAGGGGCAACTGATGACCTTCGTCGAGGCCTGCCGCGCCTGGAAGCAGGTGCACGGCAATCTGCCGTGCCGCGTCACCATCCTGTTCGAGGGCGAGGAAGAATCCGGCTCGCCGTCGCTGAAGCCGTTCCTGGAAGCCAACGCCGCCGAGCTGAAGGCGGATTTCGCGCTGGTCTGCGACACCAGCATGTGGAATCGCGAGACGCCGTCGATCTGCGTGTCGCTGCGCGGCATGGTCGGCGAGGAGATCACCGTCAAGGCGGCCAACCGCGACCTGCATTCGGGCCTTTATGGCGGTCCGGCCGCCAATCCGATCCGCATCCTGGCCAAGGTTCTCGCCGACGTCCACGACAAGGACGGCCATGTCACCATTCCGGGCTTCTATGAGGGCGTCGAGGAGACGCCCTCGCAGGTGCTGAAATCCTGGGAAGGGCTCGGCGAAACGGCCGAGACCTTCCTTGGACCGGTCGGACTTTCCATTCCGGCCGGCGAAAAGGGGCGCTCGGTGCTCGAGCTCACCTGGGCGCGGCCGACCGCGGAATTCAACGGCATCATCGGCGGCTATACCGGCAAGGGCTTCAAGACGGTGATCGCGGCGGAAGCGTCGGCGAAAGTGTCGTTCCGGCTCGTTCACAAGCAGGATCCGAAGAAGATCCGCGCCGCCTTCCAGGCCTTTGTGCGCGAGCGCATCCCCGACGACTGCTCGGTAGAATTCCACCCGCATGGCGGCTCGCCGGCGATCCAGCTTTCCTATGACTCGCCGTTCCTGACCAAAGCCAAGGACGCGCTGTCGGACGAGTGGGAGAGGCAGGCCGTGACCACCGGCGGCGGCGGCTCGATCCCGGTGGTGGGCGATTTCCAGACCTATCTCGGCATGGAATCGCTGCTGGTCGGCTTCGGCCTCGACGACGACCGCATCCACTCGCCGAACGAGAAATACGAGCTGACCTCCTTCCACAAGGGGCAGCGGTCCTGGGCGCGAATCCTCGATGCGCTGACGCGTTGAAATTCAACTTTCTGTTGATTTTTCCCCGGATCGCGGCGAGGACGAATGACCAGCGCAACGCGCCGCCTGCTGGCACATCCCAGGCGAGGCGCGGTATTGCGGCCGCGATCCGGAGAAGAGAATGACTGATATCCGTTTCCACAAAAACGATCTGCCTGACCTGTCGCGCTACAATGTCGGCGCGGTGGCCATCGACACGGAAACTCTGGGGCTCAACCCGCATCGCGACCGGCTCTGCGTGGTGCAGATTTCGCCCGGCGACGGCAGCGCTGACGTCATCCAGATCGCTCCAGGCCAGAAAGAGGCGCCGAACCTCGCCAGCCTGTTGAGAAACAACACAATCACCAAGCTGTTTCACTACGGCCGGTTCGACATCGCCGTGCTCTACCACACCTTCGGTGTGATGGCCGAGCCGGTGTTCTGCACCAAGATCGCCTCGCGGCTCACCCGCACCTATACCGATCGTCACGGGCTGAAGGATCTCTGCAACGAACTGCTCGGCATCGGCCTTTCCAAGGCGCAGCAATCCTCCGACTGGGCGGCCGAAACGCTCTCGCCCGAACAGCTCGAATATGCCGCCTCGGACGTGCTCTACCTGCACAGGCTGCATGAGGTGCTGGGCGCGCGCCTGGCGCGCGAAAACCGCACCAAGGAGGCGGACGCCTGCTTCCGTTTCCTGCCGACCCGCGCCAAGCTCGATCTTATGGGCTGGGCGGAGGAAGACATCTTCGCGCATAGCTGACGGAACCGGGCGCGTCGAAAGGACGTTGGGGCCGGTTCGTGGAGGGAGTGAGATGGCAGAGCGCAAACCGATAGAAAGCGCGCCGAAGGACGGCTCGAAGGTCACCATCCTGTGGAAGGACGGCGACGGCGTCGTCAACGAATCCATCGGCCAGTATCGCGACGGCGGCTGGTGGGTCTACACCGACAGCGACACGCAAAAGAAGGTCGATCCGACGAGCTGGCGTCCGGCATCCGAGGACGACGACCAGTAGGCGGCCGCCGCCTGCGAGCTTAAGGCGGGTCTCGACCGAAACAAGGGGGCGCAATGAGGCAGAACACGCTCTATCTCATCATCGGAGCGCTGATCGCGGTGGTCATCGCGCTCGGCATCTATGTCTATCGCGAGCAGACCAGGCCGAAAGGCGTCGAGCTCAAGATCGACGACAAGGGCATTTCGATCCAGCAGAATTGACCACGGTGGCCAGCCGGAAGTGGCTGGCCACCGTGAGGGGCTAGACTGGCTTTGCGAGACGACATTGCGCCGGGGGGATTTCGGCCGGAGATACAGGGGCTGCGCGGGCTCGCCGTAGCCTTTGTGGTGATCTTCCATATCTGGCCGACAGCACTTCCCGGCGGCTATGTCGGGGTCGACATCTTCTTCGTCATCTCCGGCTTCCTGATCACCGGCCTGCTTGCGCGCATGGCTCTGAGCGATAGCGGCATCTCGCTTGTCGGCTTCTATACGCGCCGGGTCAGGCGGTTGCTGCCGGCGGCGATCGTCGCGCTCTTCGTCACGCTCGCGGGAACGCTGCTGTTCGTGTCGGACGCCTGGTGGGAAGAAACCGCCAGGCAGGTTATTGCAAGCGCGCTCTACGTGCAGAACTGGCGGCTTGCCGAGCAGGCCGTGGACTATCTCGGCGCCGAGGACGCCCCGAGCCCGGTGCAGCATTTCTGGTCGCTGTCGATCGAGGAGCAGTTCTACATCGTCTGGCCTGTGCTGATGATCGCTGCGCTGTGGTGGGCCAGGCGTCGCGGGCACTCGCCCGTGCAAACACTTACCTTCGTGCTCGGCGCGGTCCTGGCGGGCTCGCTCGCGGCTTCCGTCGCTCTCACCCGATCCGATCCGGCATGGGCCTATTTCGTTACCCATACCCGGGTCTGGGAACTGGCGCTTGGCGGGCTGCTGGCGCTGACCCTGGACCGGTTCCAGCCGAAAGCGCGTGCCCGGGCGGGGATGGCTGTCGCCGGCATGCTGGCGATGCTTGCGTCGGCGATGCTGTTTACAAGGGCGACCGATTTTCCGGGCTTCAAGGCGCTGCTGCCGACGCTCGGCGCGGCTCTGATCATCGCGGCCGGCAGCGTACGCATGGGCCGCTTCCGCGGCCTCGACATCGCGGCGCTGCGCTATATCGGCGATCGCTCCTATTCGATCTATCTGTGGCATTGGCCGCTGATCATTTTCTATGCGGCGCAGTGCGGCGCGATCGACCTTCTCGATGGCGTTGGGCTGATCATCGCCACCTTGGTCGTTTCCGGTCTCTCCTACCGCTTCATCGAACAGCCCTATCGCCATTCGCGCTCGTCCCTGGCATGGCGGCCGCTGATCGACGGCACGGTGGCGGTGGGGTTGTGCGTGGCGGTGGCGGGCGGACTCGTCCATGCGATCGACCGGCAGCCCATCGATACCAGCCTGATCGGAACGCCGAATTATCCGGGGCCTGCGGCCTTGCTCGCGAACGCCGTCGTCCCCGAGGGCGTCAAGCCGCTGCCTCCCTTGAGCAAGATCGGCAGCGATGTGCCCGTCATCTACAGGATGAAATGTCATCAGGAGCAGAAGGGCATCGATGCGACCGGTTGCCCGCTCGGCGACCCGGCTGGGACGAGGACCATTGTCGTGATGGGCGATTCCCACGCGGCGCAATGGGTGCCGGCGGTCGACAAAATCGCCAAAGACAGAAAATGGAAGCTCGTCAGCTTCACCAAGGCGGCCTGCCCGGTAACCCGGGTCACCATCCTTGACGACGGCAAGCCGTATGAGCAATGCGCGCTGTGGCGGGAGAGGGTTCTCGCCGAAATCGCGAAGCTGAAGCCCGATCTCGTGATCACCAGCCAGAGCAACTACACCGGCGTCGCGCGGGACGCGATGATCGAGGGATTGCGCAGCGTCTGGAGCGAGCTCAAAAGTGAGGGCGTGCGCGTCGTCGCGATCCGCAACACACCTTTCAGCCTGTTCGATCCGCGCAATTGCCTGGGGACCGATCCCGGCAAATGCGTCAATCCGCGCAGCGAGGTCGAACGGGAAAACATCTACGCGCTCGCCGCCCGGTCCGTGCCGGGGGTGAGCGTGGTCGACATGAACGATGCGCTATGCGGCAAGGAGAGCTGCCCGGCGGTGGTCGGGAACATTGTCGTGCTGCGCGACAATCATCATCTGACGGCAACCTACGCGTTGGCGCTGGCGCCCTATCTGGCCAAGGCAGCGGGACTTTGAGCAACCATCCACTCGTAATCATGCGGCGCCCCGCAATGGATCCGACTGCGAAGATAGCGCGAGACCGTTGGATTCAGAAAATCGTAAGGGTTTTCAAAAGGCTGCATAAACCCTGCTTTAACCCGCCTTTAAACCGCCGCATCTAGTCTTCAACCCGAACGCCATCGGCACCGGGGCAGCAAGCAAGAGCGCATGGCGAACCGCAGAGACAGTCGCATCGAACCGAGCTTCGAGGGATCGCCGCGCGCGAAATCCTCCGAAGGCTTTTCGGTCAGCGAGGAGGATCGTGTCGTGCCGGGCAGTCGTAAATCCGCTTCGAAGGGCAGGTCCGCCAAGGCGAAATCGCGCGGCCGTGGCCGCGACCGCAATCGGCGCGGGCTGCTCGGCATCGCCACGCGGCTTGTCTACTGGTGCTTCGTGCTCTGCATATGGGGCGGTATCGCGACGGCCGGCATCGTCGTCTATTACGGCGCCAAGATGCCGGCGGCGACGACGTGGTCGGTCCCAGACCGTGCGCCAAACATCAAGATCGTCTCGGTCGATGGCGCGCTGATTGCCAATCGCGGTGCGTCGGGCGGCGAGGCCGTCGGCCTGCACGAAATGTCGCCCTATATCCCCGAGGCCGTGGTCGCCATCGAGGACCGGCGCTTCTATTCGCATTTCGGCATCGACCCGATCGGCCTGTCGCGCGCCATGGTCGCCAATCTGCTTGGCGGCCATTTCTCGCAGGGCGGATCGACGCTGACGCAGCAGCTGGCGAAGAACCTGTTCCTGACGCCGGACCGCACGCTGGAGCGCAAGGTCCAGGAAGTGCTGCTCGCGCTGTGGCTCGAGCACAAGCACAGCAAGGACCAGATCCTCGAAATGTACCTCAACCGGGTCTATTTCGGCTCGGGCGCCTATGGCGTCGAGGCGGCCTCGCGGCGCTATTTCGGCAAGAGCGCGCGCGACGTGACGCTTTCGGAAGCCGCGTTGCTGGCGGGCCTGCTGAAGGCGCCGTCCAAGCTTTCGCCGGCGCGCGACCCGAAGGCGGCCGAGGAGCGGGCGCAGCTCGTGCTCGCGGCCATGCGCGAGACCGGCAAGATCAGCGACAAGGAATACAAGACGGCGCTGAGCGCGCCGGCGACGCGCGCGCCGTCCTACTGGACCGGCTCGGAAAACTATGTCGCCGATACGGTGATGGACGAACTCCCGGACCTCATAGGCGATGTGCGCGGCGACATCGTCATCAACACCACGGTCGACCTCAACCTGCAGAAGCTTGCCGAACAGTCGATCCGCCGGCTGATCGACGAGAGCGGCAAGAAGCTCAACGTCACGCAAGGCGCGCTGGTGTCGATCGACGATTCCGGCGCGGTGCGCGCCATGGTCGGCGGCTATGATTATTCGACCAGCCAGTTCGACCGCGCCTCGGAAGCGCGCCGGCAGCCGGGCTCGGCCTTCAAGCCCTTCGTCTATATGGCGGCGCTGGAGGCCGGCCGCACGCCTGACAGCATCCGCAACGACGCGCCGATCAAGATCGGCAAATGGACGCCGGACAATTACGGCGGCAAATATTACGGCAAGGTGACGCTGGCGACAGCTTTGGCCAAGTCGCTCAACTCGGTGGCGGCCCAGCTCACCATGGAAGTCGGCCCCGACGCCGTGGTGGAAGCCGCGCATCGCATGGGCATCCAGTCGGACCTGCAGGCCAACACCTCGATCGCGCTCGGCACCTCGGAGGTGACGCCGCTGGAACTGACCTCGGCCTATGTGCCTTTCGCCAATGGCGGCTACAAGCCGGACATCCACTTCATCCAACGCATCACCACCGCCAACGGCAAGGTGCTCTACGAGAACAGCGGCGGCAGCGCGCCGCGCGTCATCAAGGCCGATATCGTCGGCATGATGAACTCGATGATGACGGGCACCGTCGAGGTCGGCACCGCCAAGAAAGCGGCGTTCAACTGGCCTTCGGCCGGCAAAACCGGCACCAGCCAGAATTCGCGCGATGCCTGGTTCGTCGGCTACACCGCCAATCTCACCACCGGCGTGTGGTTCGGCAATGACGACGGCAGCCCGATGAAGAAGGTCACCGGCGGCGCCCTGCCGGCGCAGGCCTGGCACGAATTCATGGTGGCCGCGCATGAAGGCGTGCCGGTCAGGCCGCTGCCCGGCACCTGGAAGTCGACGCCGTCCGATACGATCGTGCCGGACGAGATCCCGTCGGCTGACGCCTCGCAGCCGCCAGCGCCGCCCGCGGCCGTCGGCCAGTCACAGCCGGTCGCTCCGGCGCCAGCGCCGGTACGTCAGGCGCGCCCGGCCCAGACCGTCGATGCGGACGGCTTCGACATGCCAAGCGACAGCGGATCGACCGCCTCGATCAAGCATCCGGTGCCGCCCGGCAATGTCGGCGGACCGACCAAGAAGCGGCAGACTTCGATCCTCGATATCCTGGGCGGCGGCTGAAGCGGCAACTCGCCCTCTCGTAATGGCAAGCGCCTTCGGCTACATGTCCGGCCGGAGATCAAGTCATGGCCGAGACCGACAGCAGAAAAACCATCGTGCTCACCGGCGCCAGCCGCGGCATCGGCCATGCGACCGTGAAGCGCTTTTCGCGCGAGGGCTGGCGCGTCATCACCTGCTCGCGCCAGGCTTTCGCCGAGGATTGCCCGTGGCCGGCCGGCCCCGAGGACCACATCAAGGTCGACCTCGCCGACCAGGAGGATGTCGGCATCGCCGTCTCGGAAATCCGCCACCGGCTGGAGGCGCATGGCGGACAACTGCACGCGCTGGTCAACAATGCCGGCATCTCGCCGAAGCTGAAAGACGGCAGGCGCATGGATTCGATAGAGACGCCGATGCATGTCTGGCGCGACGTGTTCCAGGTCAATTTCTTCGCGCCGATCATGCTGGCAAGGGGGCTGTTCAAGGAGCTCGCCGCCGCCAAGGGGTCGATCGTCAACGTCACCTCGATCGCAGGCACCCGCGTGCATCCTTTCGCCGGCACGGCCTATGCCACATCGAAAGCGGCGCTCGGCTCGCTGACGCGCGAGATGGCGCATGATTTCGGTCCGCACGGCATCCGCGTCAACGCGATCGCGCCGGGCGAGATCGACACCGCGATCCTTTCGCCCGGCACCGACAAGATCGTCGAAACGATCCCGCTGAGACGGCTTGGCGCCACCTCGGAAGTCGCCGACATCATCTTCTTCCTGTGCTCCGGCCAGGCGTCCTACGTCACCGGCTCGGAAATCCACATCAATGGCGGCCAGCACGTGTGATTGGCTGACTTCAGGCCATGGTGAGGACAGCCTTGCCGCTGATGCCGCGCTGCCGCAGCGCGTCCAGGGCCTGGCCGATGTCCGTCCATGGCACGGTCATCGCCACGCGGGTCTCCAGCCGACCGGCCGCGACCAGATCGAGCAGCGTGGCGATGTCGGCGCCGATGGCCGAGCCGGACGTATAGTAGGCGAAAGTCTGGAGCCTTGCGCCCTCGTGGCCCGGAACGAACTGCCGGAATCCGATCGGCGTGAGCTCGCCGCTGCTCGAGCCGAACATGACGACAGTCCCGCCGGGCGCGACACGCTCGATCGCGTCGGCGAGGCTTTTGCCGCCGACCGACTCGGTGATCAATGAAAATGGTCCCCCGGTCAGTTCGATCGACTCGACGACCCGCTCGGCGCCCAGATCGCGAAGATCATCGTGGTGCCGGGCCGAGGCGATCGCCGTCACCGAAGCGCCTTGCTCGCGGGCGATCTGGATCTGGAAGCGGCCGACCGCGCCGCTCGCGCCGGTGATCAGGACCCGCTGGCCGGCGAGATCGCCACCATGGCGCAAAGTTCTCAGCGCCGTCGTGCCCGCCACCGGGAGCGTGGCTGCGTCGGCGAAGCTGACCACGTCCGGCAGGACGGCAAGGCGGTCGGTCGGAACGGCGACGTGTTCAGCCCAGCCGGCCTGGTCGTTCAAAGCCGCGACGCGCGTGCCGGCAGCCGGGCCGGAGCCATCGGCCGCCGCGCACTCGACAATGCCGACGATGTCCTGGCCAGGGATCCAGCCGTCGGGACGGATGCCGAGCAGGCGCAGCTCGCCACGGTTCAACGATGTTGCATGAACAGCCACCAATGCTTCATTCGTATTGCAGCTTGGCTCATCAATTTCGACGAGCTTCAGCCTGTTCGGACTGTCTGAAGAGATAGCGAGAGCAAGCATGGACCACCTTGAATGACGCTCGAGAGCCGCGATCGATTGCGACGGAAACGGCTCGAAACCTATCGACTTTCGCGGCTGTGGAATTTAGAGATAAAGCCAAATGATCACTAAAAGCCGTCAGATATGAGACAGCCGCTCCGCTGGCCCTGGCTGGATTTCGACGTCGACGACGTGGCCGCGCCGGCGATCGCCATTGGCGTCGATGTCACGGGGACCAAGGCCGAGGTGCCGGCGCATTGGCATCGCAAAGGGCAGCTCGTCTTCGCGCTCGGCGGCGGCGTCACCTGCCGCGTTCCGAGCGGGCTTTGGATGGTGCCGCCGCATTGCGGGGTGTGGGTGCCGAGCCGCATGGAACACAGCAACATCGCGACGGCGAATGCGCGGATTTTCTTCGTCTATATCGAGCCGGGCGCCGCCGAGTTGCCGGACCGGTGCTGCACACTTTCGATCTCGCCGCTGCTGCGCGAGTTGATCATCGAGCTATCGGAGTGCGCGCCGGACGAGCCGAGATGTGATTTCCTGGGAAAGGTCCTGCTTGCCGAGCTGCCACTTATGCCGGTTCAGCAGTTGCACCTGCCGATCTCGGCCGAGCCGCGGTTGCGACGGATCGCCGAAGCGTTGGCGGACGACCCCGCCGATCGCAGCACCTTGGCCGATTGGGCAAACCGCGTTGCGCTCAGCGAAAGCAGCCTGGCGCGCCTCGTGGTGAAGGAGACCGGCTTGAGTTTCGGGCGCTGGCGCCAGCAGCTGCACCTGATCGTAGCACTCAGGGAACTGTCCGCCGGCGCCAGCGTGCAGCAGGTGTCGGGCGATCTCGGCTACGAATCCGTCACCGCCTTCATCACCATGTTCAAGAAAGCGCTGGGCAAGCCGCCGGCCAAATATCTCAGCGATATCGCGCAAAACGGCGGCTCTGCGTTCGTGGCGTGATGCCAATCAAGCGGGCTGCGGGTTGATCTCCATGGCAGGCCCGGCCCGATCGACGGTCTTGCCGGTCACCACCTCGACGATGCCGCGGGCGATCTCGCGTTCGCCCATGATGACGGTGTCGGCGCCGAGGCCTTTCAGATGCTCGACCTCGGCGTCGGAATGCGCGCGGGCAATGACGTTGATCGCCGGATTGGCCGCGCGGGCCCTGAGCACGACCTGCCCCGCCTCGAAGGCGTTGGGGATGGCGAGGATCAGCCGCCTGGCGCCTTCCGGGTTGGCAGCCGCGAAGACATCCGCATTGGCGGCGTTGCCGGCAACGGTTTCGACGCCGTCGTCCCGCAGCTTCGCCAGCGTCTTGTCGGCATCCTCGATGACCAGGAAGGGCAGGGCGGCTTCCTTCAGAGCCACGCCCACCAGGCTGCCGACGCGGCCGTAGCCGATCAGGATGGAATGGCCGGCAAGCGCCGTTTTCGGTGGCGGGCCGTCTTCCTTGCCCGGGGCCGACACCGAAGCGACCTGGCCGGGCTCGGTCGCCGGTCCGATTGGTCGCTGCTCCACGGCCGGCGCGGCATCCTTGCCGGCACGCTTTTCCAGCCAGGGTTTCATCCAGTCCACGATCAGGAACATCAGCGGATTGAGCAGGATCGACAGGATGGCGCCGGCCAGGATCAGGTCGCGGCCCTGCTCTGGCAACAGTTTCAGGCCGACGCCAAGCTCGGCCAGGATGAAGGAAAATTCGCCGATCTGGGCAAGGCTCGCCGAAATCATCAGCGCGGTGGCGATCGGGTAGCGGAAGACAATGACGATGACGAAAGCAGCGATCGACTTGCCGATGACGATGATGGCCAAGGTGGCGAGGATGGGCAGGCCGTTGCTGATCAGGCTGAACGGGTCGAACAGCATGCCAACCGAGACGAAGAACAGCACCGAGAAGGCGTCGCGCAGCGGCAGCGATTCTTCCGCCGCGCGGTGGCTGAGCTCGGATTCGCTCATGATCATGCCGGCGAAGAAGGCGCCGAGCGCCAGCGAGACGCCGAACAGCTTCGCCGCGCCGAAGGCGACGCCGAGCGCGATGGCCAGCACCGCGAGCCGGAACAATTCCCGGGAGCCGGTATGGGCGACGTAATGCAGGATCCATGGAATGACCCTGCGGCCGACCACCAGCATGACGACGACGAAGGCGGCGACCTTGGCGAGCGTGATGCCGACCACGCCCCATATGCCGTAGCTGGCGGGCAGCGAGAGCAGGCTCGCATGGTCGTCGACCTGGGGCTGGCCGCCAAGCACGCCGGCGAGCGCCGGCAAAAGCACCAGCGCCAGCACCATGGCGAGATCCTCGACGATCAGCCAGCCGACGGCGATGCGGCCGCGCTCGGTCTCGATCAGCCGCCGCTCCTGAAGTGCGCGCAAAAGCACCACGGTCGAGGCGACCGAAAGCGCGAGGCCGAAGACCAGGCCGGCCCCCAGCGACCAGCCGAGCAGCCAGGCAAGCCCAACGCCAAGCAGCGTCGCAAAGCCGATCTGCACGATGGCGCCCGGCACGGCGATGGCGCGGACGGACAGAAGGTCCTTCAGCGAAAAATGCAGGCCGACGCCGAACATCAGAAGGATGACGCCGATTTCCGCGAGCTCATTTGCAAGGCTGGCATCGGCGACGAAGCCGGGCGTGTTCGGCCCGACAAGGACGCCGGCGACAAGATAGCCGACGAGCGGCGGGATGCGGAACCGGTTGGCTAAAGCCCCGAAGACAAAAGCAAGCCCCAGACCGGCGACGATGGTGGCGATAAGGGGTGTGTCATGCGGCATTGTCTATGGAGCGCCTTTCAAAAACTGACGATGTCGGATGAGCGCCGTCCAAAGGGCCGACGCCTCCTGGCAATATGGCGGGGAGAGCGGCGATGATGCAACCATCGCCGCGCAGAATCGCAACGGCGCGCGCCGGAAAATCGGCGCCGCGCCGCCAAAGAGGTGGCTCTTAGATCAATCAGGCTTCGAAGCTGCGTTCGTTCCGCCGCTTCATGCCGCCTGAAGCAGGTTCTCGATGTCGGAAATGGTGTGGTTGGTGAGCGTCTTCGGGATTTCCGCCTGTACCTTCTCACCGACCTCCTTGTGCAGTTTCTGGCGCATCTCGCCAAGCACCTGCGGCGGTGCGATCAGCACGACCGCGTCGAACTCGCCGCGATGCGCGAGCTTGTAGAGCCGGTCGGCAATCTCGACGGCAAAGCGTTCCTTGCCGAGACGGTGCCAGTCGGTTTCCTCGACGGCGCTGCGGGGACCCTCGTTGCTCTGGCGGCCTGGCTTGTCGCTGCCTTGCTCGCGCGTGGCGGGGTTCTCCTGCTCCATCTCCTGCACCACTTCCAAATTTGGGAACTTGCTGTCGCCCTGGTTGCGCAGGAAGAGCGCCTTCTCGCCATCGGCCACGACGACCCATAATCCGTGCTTCAGCTTGATGCTCATCGCGTTCCTCCTTGCTTGCATGATTGCCGATCGATGGAGCTTCGGATCGACAAATGGATTGCTAAGCAAACGAGCCGCGAAGCATGATTGTTCCGATCTGGCGGCCGCGCTTAGATCACTCTCAGCCGACGAGGTTGGCGCCGAAACAGCCGAGGTAGGCTTTAATCTACTAACTTAGTAGAATTTAGAAAAAACTGTTTTGCAGCTTTCCCCGTCCGGCGCTAAAAATTACGACGGATCAAGGCAGTTTCTTATGCCGCTCTGGCGGCTTCACTCCCAAGGTAGAATTTTTTTCTCTTGCCTTTCGCGGTTGCGAAAAAGCGATTGCCTGCCGTTCGGCGGCGCGCGAGTGCTTGCCTTCTGATTTTTGGCGTGGCCGCGTAAAACTGCCAAACTGTTCCACTATTGCTCATCGCCATGTCGCCAGCCAACGCCAAGCTCAATGCCTTTCCCGTCTTCATGCGGGTCGACGGCGAAGCCGTAGCCATTGTCGGCAATGGCGAGGAGGCGCTTGCCAAGGCGCGGCTACTTTCGCAATCGAGCGCGGTGCTGCGCATTGTTGCCGACAATGCCAGCGACGGCCTGCTGGATTTCATCGCGTCGGCCGGCGCCGTCCATATCAACGCTGCCTATGAGGCCGTGCATCTCCAAGGTGCCGTCCTGGTGTTCGCGGCCGGCGGCGATGAAGCGGTCGACCGCCGCATAGCCGAGGACGCACGCCGGCTGGGCATCCCGGTCAACGCCGTGGACCGTCCCGATCTCTGCGATTTCTTCACCCCGGCCTTAGTCAACCGGGCGCCGGTGGCGATTGCCATCGGCACCGAAGGCGCCGGACCGGTCCTGGCGCAGATGCTGCGCGGGCGCATCGACCGCATGCTGTCGCCGTCGCTTGGCCGGCTGGCGGCGCTTGCCGCTTCTTTCCGCACTGCCGCCGAGACGCTGCCGAAGGGCCGTCGCCGCCGCCGCTTCTGGAGCGATTTCTTCGCCGGCGCGCCGGCCAAGGCCATCGAAGCCGGCGAATTCGCTCAGGCGCATGGCGCGGCGCTCGAGCTTTTGGCCCAGGATGCTCCGGTTGAAGGACATATCGCGCTGGTCGGCGCCGGTCCGGGCGCGGAGGACCTTTTGACTTTGCGCGCGCATCGCCTGCTGATGGAAGCCGATGCCATCGTCTACGACGCACTGGTGCCGGAGGCGATCGTGGCCATGGGCCGGCGCGACGCCGAGCGCCTGCCGGTCGGCAAGCGCAAGGGCTGCCATTCCAAGAGCCAGGCTGAAATCAATGCGCTGCTCATCGAGCTTGGCCGTGCCGGCAAGCGCGTGGTGCGGCTGAAGTCCGGCGATCCGCTGGTGTTCGGACGCGCCGGCGAGGAAATGGCAGCACTTCGCGAGGCCGGTATCGCCTATGAAGTGGTTCCGGGCGTCACCGCCGCCTTCGCCGCCGCCGCCGATTTCGAGCTGCCGCTGACGCTGCGCGGCGTTTCGTCATCGATGGTGTTCACCACCGGCCACGATCTCAAGGGCAACTCGCTGCCCGACTGGGCCAAGCTCGCCATCTCGGGTGCGACTGTCGCCGTCTATATGGGCCGTTCGGTCGCGGCCGAGGTCGCCGGCCGGCTGATCGAAGCGGGGCTGTCGCCGGACACGGCGGTTGCCGTCGTCGAGAACGCCAGCCTCGGCGAACGCCGCCGTTTCCACGGCACGCTTGCCGACCTGCCGTCGCTGGAGGAGCGCGCCGATCTCACCGGACCGGTGATGACGATCATCGGCGACGCAGTCGCCGGCGCCAATTTTGAACAATCCGAGCCGCTCGCGGCACATAAGCACGAGGGCGCGGCTTCAGCCGTGGCCGAAGGAGTTGAGCAATGAAGGTTCTCACCGCGAACAGGCTCTCCGACGGCATCGCCGTCTGGTACGCCGATGGCGGCTGGGCGGAGACGGTCGGTCATGCCGATATCGCGCATGACAAGGCGACGGAGGACCGGCTGGAAGCGATCGGCGCCGCTGCCGCCGCCAACAACGAAGTCCTGGACGTCAACGTGATCGACGTCACGGTTGTCGATGGCTTGGTGGAGCCGGTGCGGTTGCGCGAGAAGATCCGCGCCGCCGGCCCGACCATCCACCCCGATCTCGGCAAGCAAGCGGCGCGGGCGGTTTAAATCCAAGGTAGGCAGCGGGCGGACGCGCCCTGAAAGACGAAGCATGTACCGTTACGACGAGTTCGACCACGATTTCGTTCAGGCCCGTGTCGCCGAGTTCAGCGACCAGGTGAAGCGCCGGCTTGCCGGCGAAATCAGCGAGGACCAGTTCCGGCCGCTCCGGCTGATGAACGGCGTCTATTTGCAGTTGCATGCCTATATGCTGCGCATTGCGGTGCCCTACGGCACGCTCAACAGCCGGCAATTGCGCATGCTCGGCCACATCGCGCGCAAGTACGACAAGGGCTACGGCCATTTCACCACGCGCCAGAACCTGCAGTTCCACTGGCCGGCGCTCGCCGACGTTCCGGCGATCCTGGCCGATCTCGCCAGCGTCGAGATGCATTGCATCCAGACCAGCGGCAATTGCATCCGCAACGTCACCGCCGACCATTTCGCGGGGGCGGCCGCGGACGAGGTCGCCGATCCGCGTCCCTACGCGGAAATCCTGCGGCAATGGTCCTCGGTCCATCCGGAATTTTCGTACCTGCCGCGCAAGTTCAAGATCGCGGTGACGGGCGCCGAGCGCGACCGGGCTGCTATCCAGGCGCATGACATCGGCCTGCACCTGAAGAAGAACGCGGCCGGCGAACTGGGTTTTGCCGTTTATGTCGGCGGCGGCCTGGGCCGCACGCCGATGATCGCCAAGAAGATCCGAGACTTCCTGCCGGAGGCCGAGTTGCTGTCCTACTGCACGGCGATCCTGCGCGTGTACAACCTCTACGGCCGCCGCGACAACAAGTACAAGGCGCGCATCAAGATCCTGGTGCACGAGACCGGCGTCGAGGAGATCATGCGGCAGATCGAGGCCGAATGGCAGGAGCTCAAGGACACCGATTTGAAGTTGCCGGAGGCCGACATCCAGGCGATCAACGCCTATTTCGCGCCGCCGGCGCTGTTGGCCCGGCCGGAAGGCGATGCCCTCGTCAAGCAAGCGCGGCTCGATTCCAAGAGCTTTTCGGAATGGCTCGACCAGAATGTCGTGACGCATCGCCATCCCGACTACGCGGCGGTGACGATTTCGCTCAAGGGCATCGGCGAGGTGCCCGGCGATGTCACCGACAGTCAGATGGAAGCAGTCGCCGACATCGCAGAGAAGCATGCGTTCGACGAATTGCGCGTCAGCCACGAGCAGAACCTGATCCTGCCGCATGTGGCGCGCGCCGATCTGAAGGCGGTCTATGACGCGCTGGTCGAGATCGGCCTGGCGACCGCCAATTCGAACCTGATCAGCGACATCATCTCCTGCCCGGGCCTCGACTATTGCGCGCTGGCCACGGCGCGTTCCATTCCCGTGGCTCAGGAAATCTCGCGCCGCTTCGCCTCGCTCGAGCGGCAGCGCGAGATCGGCGAATTGAAGCTGAAGATCTCCGGTTGCATCAACGCCTGCGGTCACCACCATGTCGGCCATATCGGTATCCTCGGCGTCGAGAAGAAAGGCTCCGAGCTCTACCAGGTGACGCTCGGCGGCTCGGCCGATGAGAACACCTCGGTCGGCGAGATCATCGGCCGCGGCTTCTCCTCGGAAGAGATCACCGATGCCATCGAGCAGATCGTCGATACCTATCTTGGCCTTCGGCTCAATCCCGAAGAACGTTTTATCGACGCCTACCGCCGTGTCGGTCCCGCGCCGTTCAAGGAGGCGCTCTATGCTGGCGAAACCAAGGCCGCTTGACAGGGTAGTCGGCGTCGAGGCCGGCGTTGCCGCGGAAGCGGCGGGGCTGGACGCGCTGCTCGGCCATCTGAAGCCGATCGAGATCATCGAGCGCTCGGCGCGCGAAGCCTTCCGCGGCGAAGTCGCCGCGGTGTCGTCCTTCGGCGCGGACTCCGCCGTGCTTCTGCACATGATCTCGGAGATCGACCGAACCTTGCCGGTGATCTTCCTCGATACCGGCAAGCATTTCGAGGAGACGCTCGGCTATCGCGACGCGCTGGTCGCCGATTTCGGCCTGACCGATATCAGGGTGATCAAGCCGGAGGAGGCCGCGCTCGAACAGGTCGATCCGACCGGCAGGCTGCATGAGACCAACACCGACGCCTGCTGCAATGTGCGCAAGGTCGAGCCGCTGGCGCGCGGCGTCGAGCCGTTCCGCGCCTGGTTCACCGGGCGCAAGCGCTTCCAGGCTTCGACACGCGCGGCACTGCCCGTCTTCGAGGCGGTCGGCTCGCGCATCCGCATCAATCCGCTGGCGCATTGGACGACCGCCGACCAGGCCGACTACATGCGCGCGCATGCGCTGCGCGAAAATCCGCTGGTCGCCTATGGCTATCTTTCGATCGGCTGCTTTCCCTGCACGCAGCCGGTGCAGCCGGGCGAGGATGCGCGCAGCGGCCGCTGGGCAGGCCACGCCAAGACCGAGTGCGGCATTCACCTCTCCGGTTTGGAAAAGTCGCTGACCGACGCCTCACTTTAGGCTATGCCGATAGTCAGGTGAGGCCGGCCTGCGAACGGCGGCTTCCTGCGCTTCCGGTGCTCACGTACTTGAAGTACGCTCCGCTCCGGGTCTCGGAAGCCACCATTCTCGGCTCGGCCTGACCTGACTCTCGACATACCTTGGATTTTTGAACTTAGGAATTTTGATGACTGGATCGACGACAGGGGGGACCCGCCTCTGGACCCCGGATGGTTTTCGCGAGGATGAGTGGACGCATGCCGAAAGCGCCGAGGCGCTAGCCGGCAATGGCCGCTTCATCCTGCCGCTGCAGGTCTTCCTGGGGCTGGACGAAGAGGTCCGCAAGTCGGCGCGCGAACGCCTTGGCGTGCTGCTGCAGCCTGGCGACGAGCTCGACAAGATAACCGGCCTGCTGGACCATCTGTCGCTGGTGGCGCTCGCCTTCCCCGCCTTCAATGACGGCCGCTCCTTTTCCAAGGGCGAATTGCTGCGCGCCCGGCATGACTTCAAGGGCGCGGTGCGCGCCACTGGGCAAGTTCTGGTCGACCAGTTGCCGCACATGCTGCGGCTCGGCTTCGACGAGTTCGAGGTCTCCAATCCGGTGCTCTTGAAGCGCCTGGAGGAAGGCCGCACCGGTGGCCTGCCGGTCTATTACCAGCCGGCCGTGGAAGTGGAGCCCAGGGGTCCGAAATATTCGTGGCGGCGCAAGCGTCCCAGCTGACGCCGCGGCATCTTTGCAAGCCACGCCGGCGGGCATTCTCTCAGGTGAACGGACGGAAACATCCGCCGGCAGGAGAGGATGCGCTACGACTATGTCATCGCCGGCGGCGGCTCCGCCGGCTCGACGCTTGCCGCCAGGTTTTCCGAAGACCCGTCGAAGACGGTCTGCCTGCTCGCCGCTCTTCTGCTCAAGGGCGTGCGGTGACGCGCGCCATATTGGAGGCGCCGGCGTTGGCGAAGTATCGCGCCAGGGAGATCTACAGCGCCGACGCTTCGAGCGGTGCCGATTTGATGGCGCATATCAGGGCGCGCGCCGACACGATCTACCACCCCGCGGGCACTTGCAAGATGGGCGTCGACGACATGGCCGTGGTCGACCCGCAGCTCAAGGTGCGCGGCTGGAGGGGTTGCGCGTGGTCGACGCCTCGGTGGTGCCGACCCTAATCGGCGGCAACACCAATGCGCCAACGATCATGATCGCCAAGAAGGCCGGGACATGATCCGGGCGACCACCTGACGCTTGGTTTCTTGGTCGGACCAGCCTCTTCGATTTTCCCGGCACGGCGTCGTTCGTGTATGCCGGCAGGTGCAATCAAATTCATCTGGTCAGACCACTTGTGCGATTTTGACTTCCCCTCCCGTTATCTTGCCCTTAGGATAGGGTCATTATTTCGTGCTGCGAAATAAATAGTCAGCTAAGGGAGGAAACGGCATGGCAGGCAAGAAGATATTGATGCTCGTTGGCGAGTTCAGCGAGGAATACGAGATTTTCGTCTTCGAACAGGCCATGCACGCGGTCGGCCACACCGTCCATGTCGTTTGCCCGGACAAGAAGGCCGGCGACGTGCTCAAGACCTCACTGCACGACTTCGAGGGCCACCAGACCTATACCGAAAAACTCGGCCACGACTACATCCTCAACAAGACCTTCGCCGAGGTGAACCCGGCCGACTACGACGCGGTCTACGCGGCGGGCGGGCGCGGGCCGGAATATATCCGCATCGACAAGCGCGTGCAGGCGCTGGTCAGGCATTTCCATGAGACCGGCAAGCCGATCTTCACCATCTGCCATGGCGCGCAGATCCTAATCGCGGTCGATGGCGTGGTGCGCGGCAAGGAAGTGGCGGCGCTGCATTATTGCGAGCCGGAAGTGACGCTTGCCGGCGGCATCTATATCGATGTCGCGCCGACCGGCGCGCATGTCGACGGCAATCTGGTCTCAGCCAAGGGCTGGCCGGGCCTTGCCGCCTTCATGCGGGAATGCCTGAAAGTGCTCGGCACCGAGATCCGCCATGGCGAAGCGCTGATGCGTGACGACCGGAAGGCGGCCTGAATCGTCAGTCGCGGCGCGCGGCTACCGACGCCGCCCGCCGCCTGCATTCTCAGCCTCTGCGCCGCTGAGGCGGTCAAGCAGGTCGCTCAGTTGCCGGGGCACTTCCTTTTCCAGGCGAAATGCGGGCAAGGTGCGCAGAAAGCGCTTGGTCGCTTCGCTGCCCGCCTGCCGCCTGATATCGTTGGCCAATTCGGCGCGCCTGTTGCCTTTGTTGCCGTTCATAGCCCCAAAATCCTGTGTTGGCTTCGAAACTCCTCCAGCCCGCTTATGGTTCCCGCAACGGCATTTGAGGGCAAGCAAAGCCGCGTGGTACGGTAAAATTTGAATTAATTTGGAATGGCAGCCCGACATTGGACGCCAGCGCTTACCCCTTGATTTTTCGCTTCCAAACCTCGATATCGGGCGCAAATCCAGACCAATCCGAATGACGGGAAACGCGATGAGCGACCAGGCAAAAGACGAACGCACGCCCGAAGACATGGAAGCCACCCAGGCTTCCGGCGAGCGTGCGGAAGGTGGCGTCGACGGCGACTACGAAGCGCTGGTGCGGCTGCTGAAGGAAAACGAGGAACTGAAGGACCGCGCGCTGCGCACGGCGGCCGAAATGGAGAATTTGCGGCGGCGCACCGCGCGCGACGTGCAGGACGCCCGCGCCTACGCCGTCGCCAATTTCGCGCGCGACATGCTGTCGGTGTCCGACAATCTGCGCCGCGCGCTGGATGCGATCCCCGCCGAGGCGAAGGCTGGCGGCGACGCCGGTTTCAAGGCGCTGATCGAGGGCGTCGACCTCACTGAGCGCGCCATGCTTTCGGCGCTGGAACGCCATGGCGTGAAGAAACTCGCGCCCGAAGGCGAGAAGTTCGATCCGAACTTCCACCAGGCGATATTCGAGGTGCCCAATCCGGAGGTTCCGGCCGGTACCGTCGTCCAGGTGGTGCAGCCGGGCTATTCGATCGGCGAGCGCGTGCTGCGGCCGGCGATGGTCGGTGTCGCGAAGGGCGGCCCGAAGACGGCCGCCGAGGCCAAGGTCGAGCCGGGCCCGGTGAACGAGCAGGCCGAGAAGGATGCTTGATAGTGAGTAGCGAATAGGGAGTAGTGAGCAGGGGCTGATATTTATCCGCGGCTTCGTGCTATTTCGCTACTCACTATTCGCTACTCACTACTCGCTCAGCCATGAACCCCATCGCGTTGCTCGACTATGCCGGCGTCGCCGTCTTCGCGGCGACGGGCGCGCTTGCCGCGTCGCGCAAAGAACTCGACATCATCGGCTTCCTGTTCCTGGCCAGCGTCACCGGCATCGGCGGCGGGACGCTGCGCGACGTCATTCTCAACCTGCCGGTGTTCTGGGTCGCCAACAGCGGCTATGTGCTGATCTGCGCCGTGGTCGCGGTGCTGGTCTTTTTCAGCGCCCACCGGTTCGAATCCCGCTACAAATTGCTGCTGTGGCTCGATGCCATCGGACTTGCCGCTTTTTCGGTGATGGGCGCGGCCAAGGGGCTGGCGATCGCCGGCTCGCCCGTCGTGTCGGTCATCACGGGAGTGCTGACCGCGACCTTCGGCGGCATTTTGCGCGACCTGCTAGCCGGCGAGCCCTCGGTTCTGCTCAGGCCCGAGATCTATGTCACGGCCGCCCTTGCCGGCGCCACAATCTTCACCCTTGGCGATCTTGCCGGCCTGCCTGCGCTGGTGTCCAGCCTGCTCGGCTTCGCGGGCGCATTCATGGTGCGCGGCGGGGCGCTTAAATTCGGCTGGTCGTTTCCGGCCTATAAGAGCCGGCCGGGGCGAAGGCCGGAGGATATTCCGTGAAGGAGTAGGGGTTAGTGAGTAGTCAGTAGTCAGTAGTCAGTAGTCAGTAGTGACAAAGCTCGAGTGATGGTGTTCACCACTACTCACTACTCACTAGAATCACGCCGCGAAGCGCTGGCCTTCGCCGCCATAGTAGTTGACGTAGCGGGCGCCGATCTCCTTGACCGGCATGACGACGAAGACGTCGACGGTCGAGAATTCGTGATCGATGACGCAGCCGTCGCCGATGCGGGCGCCGACGCGCAGATAGCCCTTGACCAGCGGCGGCATGGCGGCGATCGCCGCCTTGGTGTTCACCGCCTCGATCGGCATCAGATCCATGGAGCAGTAGCGTCCCGGAACCGCGCGGACATCCCAGGCGGAATCGGTGCGGCAATGATGGGCGAGATAGGTCAGCGCCTCGGCATGCGCCGCCGGCACGATGCCATGGAAGGAGGCGCAGCCGGTCATCACGCCGATGCCGTAATGGTTGATATAGGCCCAGATGCCTTGCCAGAGCGCCTCGATGGTGCGCTTTGAGCGGTATTCCGGCAGAACGCAGGAACGGCCGAGCTCGAGGAAGCGCTGGCCGGGATGCCGCGCGATCAGCTTGGTGAGCTCAAACTCGCCCTCGGAATAGAAGCCGCCGGCGGCCGTGGCGATCTCCTGCCGCAGCAAGCGGTAGGTGCCGACGATGCGGCGATGCTCAGGACCGGGAAGGGAGGTATCGGACACAAGAAGGTGATCGCAGAGCGGGTCGAAACGGTCGGCGTCGCGCCGGTCCTGCGCCTGGAACAGGTCCTTCCTCGCGCCAAGCTCGTCGTAGAATACCCGATAGCGCACTTCCTGGGCGGCGGCGATTTCGGCCTCGTTGCGGGCGAGCCGCACTTCGAGGTTGCCGATGCGGCCCAGCGGAGCACCGCTTGCGACGGCGTCGGCGGTACGGGCGGCGAGCAGGGCGCCGCCGGCATTCGGCCGAGTGTCACATTCAGGCACGACTGTATGCACGAGTGATTCTCCTTCGAGCCATCCCTCTTGGCACGGGGATACGGTGTAGGTGCAACAGGATTGTGACAGTACCGTGATACGACGTGGCGGGCAATACTTTGTCGGCTGGGCAATACCCTCAACCGGCTATCTTGTGATCGCGAAAGCCAGGCAAGCCAAGGCGTTCAAGGGTTAAAAATTTCCTCAGGCGGCAACCTGGCCCTCGACTGCCTGGACAAGCGCGTCCGGGTCGAGCGGCTTGGTCACGAAACCGCTGGCGCCATGGGCGAGCACGGCATGCCGGGTCTTTTCCTGGCTGTCGGCCGAAAGCACCATGATCGGGATCGGCGGCATTGCCAGCGACTCTTCATGACGGCGGATGGCGGCGATCGCGTCCAGCCCGTCCATGACAGGCATATGCAGGTCCATCAGCACCACATCGAAGCGGAACTTGAGGCCGGCATCGGTAATGGCATCGACCGCGGCCTTGCCGTTGCCGACGATCTTGACGCGATGCCCGGCCTTCAACAGCGTGGCACGCGCGAGCATGGCGTTGATGTCATTGTCTTCCGCGATCAGCACCGACAGGCCCTGGTCGCGCTTGCGCACCGAGGGCGCCCCGCGCGGCTCCGGCCGCGGCTGGGCGAGCGTGGAGCCATGGCTGGTCAACAGCACCCGCAGCAGGGTCTCGCCGCGCACCGGCCTGGCGAGGAAGGTGGCGTAGCCGCTGGCGCGGAATTCGCCGAGCATGCCGCGATCCGTCGGCGCGATCAGGGTGACGGCCTCGCAGTCGGCGAAGCCCGAGTCGCGCAACCGCTTGAGCAGCCTGCCGTCGCTGTTTTCGAGCGCGGCGTCGATCAGGAGCACGTTGCAGCCGGCGGCGAAGGGGGCGGCCTGGCTTGGTGTCGCCGCGATCTCGACGATGCCGCCATGGGCCCTGATCGTGCGGGCGATGGCATCGGCCTCGATGGCGTTTTTCGACACGATCACCGCCCGCCGGTCGGCAAGGATGTTATGGCGATGCGGCGGCGGCTCGGTCGCGGCGACTGCCGGAAGCTCGAGGACGAATTCGGACCCTTCGCCGAGCCGGCTCGAAACCGAGATCGCGCCGCCCATCGCCGTCGCCAGCCGCTTCGAGATGGCAAGACCGAGACCCGCGCCGCCATGCACCCTGGTCGAGGTGCCGTCGGACTGCTCGAATTCCTCGAAGATGCGCTCCATGTCCTCTTCGCGCAGGCCCGGGCCGCTGTCGGCGACGGTGAAGCAGATGCGGTCCGTGGTTTCGGTGCGAGCGCGCGCCACGGTGAGCAGCACGCCGCCCGCGTCGGTGAACTTCACCGCATTGCCGATGAGGTTGAGCAGCACCTGGCGCACGCGGCCGGGATCGGCGGTGATCATCTGCGGCACGTCGGGCTCGACATGGCAGCCGAGGCCGATGTTCTTGGCGAAGGCCTTCGCGGCCAGAAGCTCGATGATGTTGTCGGCGATTTCGCGCAGCGAGGTCGGCTGCGGCTCGGGCTCGAAGCGGCCTGCCTCGATCTTGGAATAGTCGAGCAGGTCCTCGATGAGCGCGAGCAGCGCGCTGGCCGAGGTGGAAACGGCGCCGACATAGGTGCGCTGCTCGGGCGAGAGGTCGGTGTCGGCAAGCAGCTTCGCCATACCCATGATGCCGTTCATCGGCGTGCGAATCTCATGGCTGACGGTGGCCAGGAAGCGCGATTTGGCCAGGCTGGCGTATTCGGCCCGTTCGCGCGCGGTGATCAGTGAGGATTCGGCGCGCTTGCGGGCTGTGATGTCGCGGGCGATCGCGCGGTGCGAGACCGCGCCCGTGTCCTTGTCGCGCACCGACAATTCGATCCAGGAGAACCAGCGCGGCCCGTTCGGGGTGCGGATCGCGACATCGGTGGAACTCAGGCATTCATGATCGGAGAAGGCGGCGTCGGGAACGATGCCGACATCGATGCCAAGCTCGGACAAGGTCTTGCCCGCAAGATCGCGCGCGTCGACCTCGACAAGCGAGGCGAAGACGCTGTTGGCGTAAACGATATGGCCGTCGCGATCACGGTGGACGACGAGGTCGCCAAGCGCGTCGATCAGGCCGCGGAAGCGTTCCTCGCTCTCCTGCATCTCCCACATGCGATCGGCGAGAGTCTCGATCTCGGCGCGGCTGCGGGCGGCGGTCTCATCGAGAAGCGCTGCGGTGCGCCGCTCGTCGCGACGGCTGCGCAGATGCATGGCAAGGCCGGCAAGCGCGGCGGCGGCAAGGCCGATTGTGATGATGAGCGGCGCGCCGGTAAGATGCGCCAGCCCCGCCATGACGGCGATGGCGACGATCGTCAGGAACGGCAAGCCTTCGTGGCTCGCCGCGGGCAATTCAGGAGCCAGCGGCGGCGCGACGAGCACCCGCCGCTTCGGCGCATTGGGTATGAGCCTGTCAGCGCCCGCGGCTTTGCTGTCCTGTCTGATATCGGAGTCCGCGACCATGCGCAGACCATGCCAGACAGAAATTATGGAAGACTGGGACGGATCGTTCGAATTTTAGCGATTGCGCGGATTCTAACCACCGCATGCGCGGGCGAAACCGCCATTTCCAGCTACATATCGACGACGACGCGGCCCCTGATCTTGCCTTCGACGATGTCGCGCGCGGCGGCGACAATGCCGTCGAAACCGATCGTGCGCGACAATGTCGACAGCTTCTTCAAGTCGAGATCGGTGCCGATGCGGCGCCATGCCTCCAGGCGGACCGCCTTCGGCGCCATCACCGAATCGATGCCCAGCAGCGAGACGCCACGCAGGATGAAGGGCGCGACGCTTCCCGGCAGGTCCATGCCGCCGGCCAGACCGCAAGCGGCGATCGCGCCGCCGTAGAAGGTCATCGACAGCGCATTGGCCAAGGTATGGCTGCCGACCGAGTCGACGCCGCCTGCCCAGCGCTCCTTGGCGAGCGGCTTCGCCGGCTGGCTGAGCTCCTCGCGCGAGATCACCTCGGCCGCGCCGAGGTCGATCAGATAGGGGCTCTCGGCGTTGCGGCCGGTCGAGGCGATGACATGGTAGCCGAGGCTCGACAGGATCGAGATGGCGACCGAGCCGACGCCACCGGCAGCACCCGTCACCACCACCGGGCCGCGGTCCGGCACGATGCCGTGCCGCTCCAACGCCATGACGGAGAGCATTGCCGTGTAGCCCGCCGTGCCGACGGCCATCGCATCATGCGCGCTCATGCCCTCGGGCAGCGGCACCAGCCAGTCGCCCTTGACGCGCGCCCGGCCGGCATAGGCGCCGTGATGCGTCTCGCCGACGCCCCAGCCGTTGAGGATCACCTTGTCACCCTTGCGCCAGTCGGCATGCGAGGAGGAGATCACGGTGCCGGCGAAATCGATGCCTGGAACCAGCGGCCAGTGGCGCACGACCGGCGCCTTGCCGGTGATGGCGAGCCCGTCCTTGTAGTTCACCGTCGTCGCCTCGACGGCGACGGTGACATCGCCTTCCATCAGGTCGGCCTCGGCGAGGTCGACGACATCGACGGACTGCTTCTTCTCCGCATCGCGCGAAACGAGGATGGCTTTGAAGGTATCCGACATTTTTTTCTCCTCGGTTCTGGCTGTTGAGAAGTCTGCGGTTTCAACCGCGTGAGGTCAATTGCCCGGATCCTGCGGCTTGGCCTCGCGGCCCCAGCCGATCAGCTCGTCGAAGACGACAAGCGCGGCGCCGACCGAGATGAAGGCATCGGCGAGATTGAACACCGCGAAGGACCAGACGGGCGTGTGGAACAGGATGTAGTCGATGACGTGGCCGTAGACGGCGCGGTCGATGAGGTTGCCGAGGGCGCCGCCGATGATGAGCGCAAAGCCGATGCGGGCGACGACATGGCCGGCAGGCGTGCGCGCGGCGAGGTAGAGCACGAAGGCGACGACCAGCACGGCGATGACCACCAGGCCGGTATCGCCGAAGGACTGGAACATCGAGAAGGCGATGCCGGTGTTGTAGGTGCGGAACAGCGCCAGGAACGGCAGGAGATCGACCTTCTCCTGAAAGGCGAGACCGTTCTCGACCAGTTGCTTGATCCACTGGTCGAGCGCAATGGCGATGACGACCAGCACGACGTAAGGGGACCAGGATTTCACTTAGCAGTCCTCATCGGCTGTCGTTGGCAGGCTCGAGCTTCAACGCGCCGCGCCGGATCTCGAACAACATCACGCCGGTGGCGACCGCCAGATTGAGCGAATCGGCCCGGCCTGCCTGGGGGATTCTGAGCAGCCGGTCGCAGCTTTCGGCGAGGCTGTCCGGCAGGCCCTGCTGCTCGTTGCCCATGAGCAGCAAGACCGGCCCCCTGGAGAAATCGACGGAGCGATAGTCGACCGCGCCCTTGAGGTGCGTTCCGGCGACCAGCCCGGAAAAATCGCGCCGCCAGGCAAGGAAGGCCTGCTCGGTCGCCCTGGCGACCGGCACGGCGAAGATCGAGCCCATGGTGGCGCGCACCGTCTCCAGCGAGAACGGGTCGGTGGTGTCGCCGACCAGGATGACGCCCTTGGCGCCGACGGCGTCGACGGTGCGGATCACGGTGCCGAGATTGCCCGGGTCGCGCACCCGGTCGAGCGCCACCCAGACGTCGCCGTCCCTGGCGCGGATGTCCTTCAGCGGCACGGTCTGCTGCGCAAAGACACCGACCACCATTTGCGGGTTTTCACGGCGGGTGATGGCCGCGAGCACCTTTTCCGAGACTTCGAGCACCGTGCCGCCGGCGGCAACGGTCCGCGCGGCGGTCTTTTCGACGGCCGCGTTGCCGCGTCCGGCCTTGGCGAAGACCAAGGTCCTGATCGACCAGCCGAGGTCTAGCGCGTCGATGACCAGCTTCAGGCCCTCGGCCATGAAGGCGTTCTGCTGGTCGCGGAATTTCTTGAGCGCCAGCGCCTTGATGTCCTTGACCAGGGGATTGGCAAGGCTGGTGACTTCCTTGACCTGCCCGACAGGGCGCGCGCCGTCATGTGCCGTCATTCAAGCCACCCAGCGCGAGAACAGCGAGGTCGACAGCACGCGGCCGGCCGATTTCTCGCGAATGATCAGTTCGCCGGATTCGATCGTGCCGCCCATGCCGGCGAAGGTATCGCGCATCAGCGCATGGATGGCGAAGAAGGAGGCGCGGATCGAATAGGCGGTGAGAACGACGGCGAGCGGCTTCGGCGTCAGGATCGAGCGGCAGAGGTCGGTGAGGCCCGGCAGGTCCTCGAACAATTGCCAGACCTCGCCCTTGGGACCGCGGCCATAGGCCGGCGGGTCGAACAGCACGATGTCGTAGCGGCTGCCGCGGCGCTCCTCGCGCTCCGCGAACTTCACCGCGTCCTCCACGATCCAGCGGATCGGCTTGTCGGCAAGGCCGGCCATTTCCTGGTTCTCGCGCGCCCAGCCGATCGCCTTCTTCGAGGCATCGACATGGGTGACCTCGGCGCCGGCGCGGGCCGCCACCAGCGAGGCAAGACCGGTATAGCCGAACAGGTTCAGCACCTTGACCGGACGCTTCGCCGCCGCGATCAGCCCCGCCATATGGTCCCAATGCGAAGCCTGTTCCGGAAAGACGCCGACGTGACGAAACGAGGTGAAACGGCCGAGATAGTCGATGCCGTCATGCTTCATCGGCCAGGTTTCGCCAAGCGGCGCCTTAGGAAAGCGCCAGCGGCCGATGCCTTCCTCATCGGTGTCGCCGGTGAAGATGGCGTCGGCGCGCTGCCATTCCTTCGCCGGAAGGGCCCGCTGCCAGATCGCTTGGCCTTCGGGACGCACGATGCGGTAGGGGCCGTATTGCTCGAGCTTCTCGCCGGCGCCGCTGTCCAGCAGCGCGTAATCGGCGTTGGGCGCGACTTCGAGGATCAATGGCAGGCGCTCGGCGGGCAGCACGCCCTCGCGGCGCGCGAGCACGCGCGGCGCCGGTTTGGCGTCCTGCCGGTCCGCCGGTCTCGTTTCACGTCGCTCGGCGGGTGCGGCCTGCTGCCGTCCGGCCGGGGACGCATCACGCGGGCGGGGCTGTTCCGCCCTTGCGGGATGCGGGCGGCCATCGCGGCGTTTGTCGCGAAAAGATTTCAAGAAAGATCATCTCCGGCGGTTCGGCCCGCTTCTGCCACAGCTCAGCCCACCGGCGCAATAAAGCGCGGCTCATTCAATGGTGGGTCATCAGCCTTGCCGGAGACCGAGCAGGCCGAAACAAAGCGAAATGAAGCCAAGCGCCTTCGCCACGGTCACCGCCATGTGGCCGGTCTCCCAACGGAGCCGGACGGCCTCGAAATTGTCCGGGATCGGTCCGGGCGTCCAGGTCGCAAGACTGTCGTTGGCGGGTTTGACGAGGCCGAACCAGAGCGCCAGCGAGACCGCATAAAGCAATGCGGCTGCGAGCACGAACCGGAAGGCAAGCGGGTCTTGACGCAGCATCCAGGCAAGCAGCGCCGGACAGAGGATCGCCACGACGTCCAACGGCGCTCCGATCACGGCAAAGAGCTGGAACTGCGCGTTGAAGACCGTCGCCTCACGCCAGAGCGCCGGCGACCATCTGGTCAACCTGGGCAGCGATTCCAGCACATGGGCAAAGGAGGGCCCAAGGCTGAGCGCCGCGACGAAAGCAGTCAGCACCGACCAGAACAGCAGGAATCCGCGCATCTCCATTGCGCACACAACGGGAACAGGACGCAGGCGTTCCGTGGCATCTGTCTGCTTGCCGTGATGCGCGGGCCAGCCCTATTGTCCAGCACATCGGTTAGCCAATCATGTCCCGTTCAGCCCGCCTGCTCGACCTTGTCCAGATCCTGCGCCGCCACCGCCGGCCGGTGAGTGGCCGCATGCTTGCGGACGAGATGGGCGTCTCGATCCGCACGCTCTATCGCGATATCGCGACGCTGCAGGGGCAGGGCGCGCCGATCGAAGGCGAGGCCGGGCTTGGCTATGTGCTGAAGCCCGGCTTCATGCTGCCGCCTTTGATGTTCAGCGATGAGGAGATCGAGGCGATCGTGCTCGGGTCGCGCTGGGTGGCGAAGCAGCCGGATAGAAGGTTGGCCGCCGCCGCGGCCGATGCGCTGGCAAAGATCGCGGCGGTGCTGCCGGATGATTTGCGCGAGGACCTCGACGCAACAACGCTGCTTGTCGGACCGCGATCGGAAAGCGTCGAAACGATCGACCTCGGTGTCGTGCGGCAGGCGATCCGCGAGGAGCGCAAGCTCGGTTTCCTCTATCGCGATGCCGGCGGTTCGACGTCGAAGCGCGTGGTCTGGCCATTCGCGCTCGCCTTCTTCGACAAGGTACGGGTGATGGCGGCGTGGTGCGAGACGCGCCAGGATTTCCGGCATTTCCGCGCCGACCGGATATCCGACCTGACAGCGACCGACATCCGCTATCCGCGCCGCCGCCAGGCGATGCTGAAAGAATGGCGGGCGACGCTCGGTGCGCCGGGTCAGAATGGAGCGAAAGACGCTTCCGGCTGATCGATGCTGCCAGAATCTGACAGCAGGCCAACGTATGGTTCTCAAGGTTCAGACACTTTGGAGATCAGACATGACCACGCCGAATTTCGTCATCCTCTATGTCGACAGCCCGGAAAGGAGTGGTGCGTTCTACGCCTCGTTGCTTGGACGCGAGCCGGTCGAATCCTCGCCGACCTTCGCGATGTTCGTGCTCGACAAGGGTTTCAAGCTCGGCCTCTGGTCACGTCGCACGGTGGAGCCGGCTGCGACGGCCACAGGCGGTGGTGGCGAGCTTGTGCTTGCCGTCGAGAACGCGGCGGCGGTCGATGCCACTTACGCGGATTGGACTGGCAGAGGCCTCAACGTGCTGCAGGCCCCAACCGATCTCGATTTCGGCCGTACTTTCGTCGCGCTCGATCCGGACAATCATCGTCTGCGCGTCTACTGGCCGTTCGAGGGAGCGCAAGGATGAGCGCCTTCTGGGTTGCCGTCGCATCGGCCGAGCACGTGCGGATCGGCCGCAAAGATGGCTTCATGCAGGTCAATCACGGCAAGGCGGCCCCGTTGCGCCGTATCAAGCCGGGCGACGGCATCGTCTACTACTCGCCGAGCACCGTGCTCGGCGAGAAGGACGGGCTGCATTCTTTCACGGCGATAGGCACGGTGCGGCAAGGGGAAGTCTATGAGGGCGTCATGGGCGGCGGGTTCACGCCTGCGCGGCGCGACGTCGACTGGCGCGAGGCCAAGGAAGCGCCGATCAAGCCGTTGCTCGGCAGGCTCGATTTTACGGCGGGCAAGCCGAACTGGGGCTACCAGTTGCGCTTCGGCCTGTTCGAGATCAGCGAACGCGATTTCCGGCTGATCGGCGAAGCGATGGGGGCCAACCTGACCTAGGTCGTTGCTTGATGCATGTCGTTGTCGCAAAACTGGAGTGCGCCCCTGGGGGTGGACAGGTCGGCTTGATGAATTGACCAGGCTTGCCGGGTTTCCGAAAGTGGAGCCGA
>NZ_VFTW01000035.1:0-49374 GCF_006440815.1 Mesorhizobium sp. B2-8-3 | reverse complement strand
GCCTCTCCAAAGAATCCTTTCTCAGCCTAAACTCAACCCCAAAAAACGCCATATGCGATTCCCCTGCCCGCAAGGGGAGAGATTGGCAGTGTCGGCGCCGGCGCTCACCTTTCCCCGCTGGAGATTGGCGAAGGCAAATGCGACATCCGATCTCCCCCCTTGCGGGGGAGATGGCCGGCAGGCCAGAGGGGGGTGACCGGGCTGAACCTCTCCAGTCGGTCCAACCGCAATGACCGACTATAAAACCCTCATCGACGCCGAGACCTGGGCCTTCATCGAGAAGACCAACTCCTACTACCCGCCTGATACGATCGACTACACGATCGAAGAGCAGCGCGCGATCTATGACCGGATGTGCCGGGAGTTCTTTGCCGGCTACCCGCAAGGCGTGACCGCCGAGACGACAAGCATCGCCAACGGCATCCCGATCCGCATCTACCGCAACGCCACGCCGAACAATGCCGCCATGGTGCTCTATCTCCATGGCGGCGGCTTCATCCTGGGCGGGCTGGACAGCCATGACGATGTCTGCGCCGAGCTTTGCGCCCGCACCGGCTTCGAGGTGGTCTCGGTCGATTACCGGCTGGCGCCGGAAAATCTGCATCCGGCCGCCTTCGACGACGCGATGGACGCTTTCGAATGGGCCGCCAGGACCTATGACCGCCCTGTCGTGCTTTGCGGCGACAGCGCCGGCGGCAATCTCTGCGCGGCGACAGCGCATGCGACGCGCGGCCATGCGAAGAAGCCGACCGGCCAGATGCTGATCTATCCCGGCCTTGGCGGCGACCATTCGCGCGGCTCCTACGTCACCCATGCCGAGGCGCCGATGCTGACGGTGCGCGACCTCGATTTCTACAAGCATATCCGCACCGGCGGCGTGGACCGGACCGGCGATATCACGCTCTACCCGCTCGCCGACGCCGATTTCGCCAATTTGCCGCCGACGGTGCTGATCACCGCCCAGTGCGACCCGCTGTCGTCCGACGGCGAGGCCTATCGCGACCGCATCGTCGCGGCCGGCGGACACGCCACCTGGTTCGAGGAGCCGGGCCTTGTGCATGGCTATCTCAGGGCCCGGCATATGGTCGGCCGGGCACGAACGAGCTTCACCCACATCGTCGAGGCGGTATCGGCGCTCGGCCGGGGCGACTGGATCTGGTGACGCCCGGCGGCCGGGGAACGCTTCCGTCCCGCTATCCTCAAATGAACCTTTCCCTGCCTGACAGCGACTGATGGCCAGGCGCCGCAATGATGCGGCCCGGAAAGGGAAGCCCCATGACCAGAAACCCAGAGACTACGCGGTCTCCGGGAACAACGGGAGTCCAGCGCGATCACCGCCTTCGGGAAGGGGTCGACGCGCTGGGCTTTCGGCTGATTCCGTTGACCCTGCATAGGCGCAGGCGTATCGTCACCAAGAGGAAAGCAGACAATTCGATCGGGGAAGAACGTGCCGCAACGCCGCGCCTTGCCCTGGTTGGCGCGACAAGACCGGATGTTCCTTCCTGCGGCTTCGGGGGGAGTTCAATGTCTGGCGCTCGCGGCTCGTTTCTGCGTTCTCGTGGCGGCCGTCTGCGCCGCGCAATAGCATCCACCAGCGGAATTCTTGCCGTGGCGCTGTCCGCCAGCCTCTGGCTCGGCGGCGTGGCGAAGGCGCAGGAAACCCAGATCATCTATCCTGGATCGATGGCAGTCACCGGCTTCCCCGGCACCATAATCCCCGGTTTCGACCAGGGCTTGCCGCCCGGCACCGACCCGGTCGACGAGACCTTCATCGACACCTCGCGGGCATCCTTGCGCATTTTCGACGTCTCGCATCTCGGCGGGCCTGCCTCGGGCCAGCTCGTCTTCACGCCGCCGCCCTTCGAGGTGACGGCTGGGCAGATCGGCGAGGTGTTCGGACTGACCTATGACGACGGCGTACGCGATGGCGTGCCGTCGGGCATTCCCAATCTTTATGCCGCCGCGACCTCGCTGCATGGCGTCGAGATCGTCACGCCGGACGCCGACGACGACGGGCGTCCGGAGCGGCAGCGTCGCGGCGCCGCCGGCGCCACCTTCATGGGCGGCCAGTTCGGCACCGAGAATGGCGGCGGTCCAGGCACGATCTGGAAGATCGACGGCATCACGGGCGCCGTCTCGAAATTCGCCGACATCGACACCAATAGCGGACCGGGCATCGGCAACCTCGCCTTCGATCCCATCCACCGCCAGTTCTTCGCCTCGGATATCGACACCGGCCTGATCCATCGCATCGACGCCGACGGCCATCTGATCGACACGTTCGACCATGGCGTCGCCGGCCGCCCGGCGCATGGGCTTGGCCCCGTCGCCGACGATGGCGCGGTTATGGACATCCAGGGCGCGGCCTTCGGTACCGAAGACCCCGAGACCTGGGGTTATACGCAGGACGAGCGCCGTGTCTGGGCGGTCTCCTATCACGGCGGCCGGCTCTATTATTCGGTCGGCGAAAAATCCGAGATCTGGTCGGTCGGCATTGCGCGCGACGGCACGTTCGCCGGCGATCCGCGTTGGGAACTGACGGTCAAGGCCGAGAAGGATTACGCCGTCACCGACATAGCCTTCGACAACAACGGCTTCATGTATCTCGCCCAGCGCGGCCCGGTCGAAAACCGTTACGATTACAGCCGTTTCGCCGATTCCGGCAAAGGCGAGCTGATCCGCTACTGGCAGGAAGACCCGGACGATCCGGCGACGGAATCGGCCTGGGTCGAGGTGCCGCAGGAATACGCGGTCGGCTTCCCGCAAGGCAACCGACAGTCGGCCGGCGGCGTCGACCTGCAGTATGGCTATGATGCCGACGGCAATATCGACACCAGCGTCTGCACCGACACCGTCGTCAATACCGGCGACAAGTTGCGCGACAATCCCGAGCTTGCCGAGCGGCTCGCCGCCGGCGGGCCGCTCGCCGTGCATGGCGTGCAGCTGACGCCGAGCGCGCTGGTCAAGCCGGCGAACGTGCCGCCCTTCGGCTCCTGGTTCGTCGACTTCGACGGCTATTTCGAAGACCCGGAGATCGAAGGCCATGTCGGCGACGTCAGGGTCTGGCGCCCCTGCGAGGGCCGCGCCGGTTATTACGAGGAAATCCCCGGCGGCTATCTGCCTCCGTTCTATCCGCCCGACTTCCCGCCGCCCGGCAACCTGCCGCCCTGCGTCGATGTCGAGGACGTGCATTACTACTGCACGCCGCGCGGACTTCGGGCCGAACTCTATCTCCATGACCATGCCGGCTTCGGCGGCGATTCGATCAAGGCGCGGTCCAGGACGCGCGGCGTCGGGGTGACAACCCCCATGTCGCATGTCCCGGGCAAGCCCTACACGGTCGACATCACCGGCCATGATCCTGGCGACACCGTCAATGTCGGGTTCTGCTTCTATCGCAAGTCCGACCAGAACAAGGGTGGCTACTACCCTTGCTGCAAGGTGACGCTGCCGCTCAGAACGCCAGCCGTCAGCTGCGAACGTTGAGGGAGGGACAGATGACAAATCTCGCCCTTTCCCACCTCGCCTCGCGCAACACGAAAACAGTCATGGAGAAGATCATGAAACCCCTGTCATACGCCAGGCGCGGCGCGCGCTGGCTGATGGCGGCCGGTATCGCGGTCGCCATGATGCCGGCGCTGCCGGCGCTCGCGGAAGACACCGCTCCGGCCAAGCTCACCGAAGTCGCCGGACCGGAGCCCAGGCTCGACCTGGACAATCCGCGCATCGTCAACCCCGAACCCGGCCGCATCGTGCCCTTCTTCACCAAGACGGGCGGCCAGCGCGGCTGCGACTATGTCTACTACACGCTGACCTTCGGCCTGCGCGGCAATGCGCAAGCCTTCGCCAATCCGGCTTTGGCCAACGCACTGAAGAACGCCAGGATCGACTTCAAGGACCAGCTTGCGCACGGCCTGAAGATCGTCAACGTGAATGTGGCCGGCGACGGCACGGATGCCGGCGGCGGAGCGCTGCCGGCGGCCACGATCAGCAGCTCGGCCAACCCCGACGATACGGCGACGGTGTCCGATTTCCGGATTTCCACCGACGATCTCGACGGTTCGGGCGCGCCGAACGAACGCATCATCACCTTCAGCATCCTGGCCAAGATCGACCAGGCGGCGTTTCCCGCGCCGGCCAATGTCGACAACCAGGGCCAGATCAAGGTGACTATGGGAGGCGGCCCGGGGACCGTCATCCCGTCGCAGGATCCGAGCAAGCCGGACGACGGCGACTTCCTGACCGGCGCCAAGACGACGATCCATATCGACGTCACCAAGTGCAACCCGCCGCCACCTCCCGGCGAGGAATGCTTCAAGGTCGAGCACGGCACGGTCGACTGCGTGCCCGGCGGCGGCGCCTTCATCTACCACATGCCGGTCGGCCCGGAGATGGGCGGCAAGTGGGTGCAGGTGTCGACGACGACGCCCGGCATCACCATCGTTCCCGACACGCAGAAGGTACCGGTCGGCGGCGGCGTGCTGAACTGGAAGATCATCGGCGCTTCGCCCGGCGAGGTCATCCACCTCGTCGTCACCGGCATCGAAACGTATGCCGGGCCGAAGGAAGGCTGGGGGCTCTGCTGCACGCAGGTCATCGACATCCTTATCCCGCGCGACCTCAGATGCCCGCCGAAAGACAAGGAGCCGGACCTCAAGGTCGAGAAGCATGCCGACGTGCCGCGTTGCACGATGGCCGGCGGCTGCGACTTCACCATCACCGTCACAAATGTCGGCGACGCGCCCTATAACGGCAAGATCGTGCTCGACGAGGTGACGCTGCCGGCAGGCTCCGTGCTGGCCTCCGGGCCGAACGCGCCCTGGGTCTGCGTGCCCGGCACGACGCCGATGACCTGCACGTATCCGCCGACCACGCTCAACCCCGGCGCTTCCGTCAACCTCAAGCTCGGCTTCAAGCCGGCGGGCGGGTGGCAGGGCAGCGTGCTGCGCAACTGCGCCGCCTATGACTACCAGGCCAGCGGCAAGCCGCTGTTCGGCAGCCAGCAGAACGACCGCGGCTGCGCTTCGATCCCGATCTGCCGCCGTGGCGACCGCGATCCGCAGTGCAACCCGCCGGTCGAAAAGAAGGTCGACCTGATCCTGAAGAAGCGCGCCCGCGTACCGGTCTGCACGCCGGACGGCGTGTGCACCTTCGTGATCGACATCATCAACAACGGCACCAGCACCTATAACGGGCCGCTGACGGTGATCGACACCTACCCCAGCGGCGCGCCGACTTCGTCGACCTTCGGGCCGAGCCCGCCCTGGACCTGTGGCCCGAACGGGCCCGGACAGTTCCGCTGCGACAATGCCGGCATCTCGCTGCCTCCGGGCGCGTCGACGCCGATCGTCGTCAAGGCGGTGATGCCGGCAAACTACCGGCCGGACACGGTGGAGAACTGCGCTGAGGTGAAGGCCATTCCCGGCGAGGTCGACCTCGCCAACAACAAGGCCTGCGCCACCGAACGCATCCGCCATCCGAATGGCGGCCAGCCTGGCCTGCGCATCACCAAGACCTGCAGCGGCGATCAGCTCGTGCGCGCCGGAATGGTCGCTTGCCGCATCACCATCAGCAATGCTGGCACCGCGGCCCCCACCGGACCGGTGCGGGTTAACGATGCCGCGGCCCTGGTGTCGGGCGGTGCGCCGGTGCAGATCCAGACCGTCGCCCCGGACGGCCCGGAATGGAACTGCGGACCGGTGCCTGCCAACACGCTGTCGTGCCAGATTCCCAGCGCCGTGATGACGCCCGGAACCTCCAGGCACTTCGACGTGACGGTGAGCGGCAATGGCGCGTTCGAGAACTGCGCGCGCGGCTCCTACGGGCCGGCGCCGGGCGACGACATCGTCTACCCGATCGGCCAAGCTTGCGCGAAGGGCGGCGGCGCCTCGACCATCCGCGTCGAGAAGACCGGCGATGCCGAGTGCCAGCCGGGAGAACCCTGCTCGTTCGAGATCACCATCACGAATGGTGGGCCGAACCCCTTCTCCGGTCCGGTCCGCATCGGCGATGCGATCGGCGTGGAAGGGCTCGGCAGGTTGGAAGGTGTTCAGATCTCCTCGATCGATCCGCCTTTCGGCTGCTCGCCGGAGCCGACGACGCTGCCTCTATCCTGCATCGCCAACCTGACGCTGGGGGCAGGCGAAAGCCACACCCACCACGTCACCGTGATCCTTCCCGAGGACGGGCGCCTCGCCGATCTGCAGGGAACGGTCAACGGACAGAACTGCGTCGGCGTGCTTCCTCCGAACACGCCGGTGCAAGGCGGCGGCGACGTGCTGTCGCGCGACCTGACCACCAACCAGGGCGATCGCGGCAAGGCCTATGCGTGCCATCCCTTCACCATCAGGCATGAGGTGAAGAACCAGTGCTCGGACGGGTTGGTGCTGAACTCGGCCGGCCGTTGCGTCTGCCCGGACGGCACCACCTTCCGCAACGGCCAGTGCTCAGGCGGTGGAGGCACCAAGCTCCTGCCGCTGCCCGTGCCGCCGCGCTGCGTCCTGCTGCAGGGCCAGATCCGGACAGCGGACGGACGCTGCGTCTGCCCGCGCGGCACGGAGCTGGAGAACGGCAAATGCGTGCGGGGCGAAGAGCCGCAGGAGCGGCAGTGCACGCTGCGTCCCGGCCAGTATCGCGACCAGGACGGCAATTGCGTCTGCCGCCGCGGCGAACTGGTCAACGGCGTCTGCCAGGTCATCCCGCCGAAATGCACGGTGCGCGGCGCGGTGCCGACTTCGAACGGCAATGGCTGCACCTGCCCGGACGGCACGCATCTCGACCGGGTGGCCAAGGCCTGCGTGCCCGACAGGCAGCCGCCCGCCCAGTGCCGCATCCGGGGCCAGTCCCGCAACGCCGATGGCGATTGCGTCTGCCCGAGCCGCACGGAAGTCCGTGACGGCGCCTGCCGGCCGATCGTGTCGAGGCAATGCCCGATTCGCGGCCAGGTGCGCGACGCCAACGGCAACTGCGCCTGCCCGGACGGCCTGGAGGTGCGGGGCAAGGCCTGCAGGCCGCCAAAGCCGAAGCAGGAGCAGTGCACCATTCGCGGTCAGGTCCACAACAAGCGGGGCGACTGTGTCTGCCCGCGTGGGACCGAAATCCGCGACGGCGCCTGCCGCAAGCCGCAACAGGAATGCGCGCCGGGCTCGCGCTACATCGACGGCCAGTGCCAGCCGGTGCTGACCAAGCGGCGCTGCCCGGTCGGCACGGCCGGACGGTTCCCGGACTGCACGCCGATCCGCAGGCGGCCGGGCATTGAGATCAACCCCGGCATCCTGCTCAACCCGAACGTGCTGCAGCAACTGGTGCCGCAGCGCCAGCCGCGGCGCGTGCTGCAGGATCCGGCGGGCGCCAACATCCAGAACTTCAAGCCGTAATCTTGCGGCTGAAGACCCAGACCCGCCGGAGCGATCCGGCGGGTTTTCTTTTCCACATCGAAGACTGCCCTGTGGCAGGCGGGCCAGTGCGCCCATCGAAAACATGCTTCCCCTTGGCCGGATCATGGTCTAGCGCGTCGCGCTGAAGCGGATTCAGGCGACGCGCTTTAAGCCTTTGTCTTCATGCATGTCGTTATCGCAAAACCGCTGCACACTTCTGCGCGACATGCATTAGCGCATTTCACCGTTTCACGGAAACGGCGAACCGCTCTATCTCCTTGTTTTGACGCAATTCCAGACGGAAAACCGCTCGCACTTTTCCTGGAATTGCTCTAGGCAATCGCCCTGACAGGCGCGGCCACGCGCGCAGGACTGCCGGGAGAATTTGCGCCATGAGCAAGAAGACCCTGATCGCGCCATCGGTGCTGGCTTCGGATTTCTCCAAGCTCGGCGACGAGGTCGAGGCCGTCGCGGCGGCCGGCGCCGACTGGATTCATCTCGACGTGATGGACGGCCATTTCGTGCCCAACATCACCTTCGGCCCGCCGGTGATCAAGGCGATCCGCAGCCGCACCAAGGCCTTCTTCGACTGCCATCTGATGATTGCGCCGGCCGATCCTTACCTGGCCGCCTTCGCCGAAGCCGGCTGCGACGGCATGACGGTTCACGCCGAGGCCGGGCCGCATCTCGACCGTTCGCTGCAGACCATCAAGAGCCTTGGCAAGAAGGCCGGCGTCTCGCTCAACCCGGCGACGCCGGAAACGGCGATCGAATATGTGCTCGACCGGCTGGATCTCATCCTGATCATGACCGTCAATCCGGGCTTCGGCGGACAGGCCTTCATCCCGGCGATCGTCGACAAGGTGAAACGGGTCAAGGCGCTGATCGGCAGCCGACCGATCCGTATCGAGATCGACGGCGGCGTTTCGGCCGAAACGGCGCCGCTGGTGACCGCGGCCGGGGCCAATGTGCTGGTGGCGGGCGCCGCCGTCTTCAAGGACGGCGTCGAAGCGTACAGGGCAAATATCGAAGCAATTCGAACGGCCGCCGACAGAGCCGTCGGTTAAACGTATAACTGCTCCATCTCTCCCGGGAGTTGTCTATTCGCGGCAATTGAACGACTGTTCGATATAGGAAGCGACGCAGGATTATCGGCTTTTCCCCGAGATTCTACTTTATTCAATGAATAGACGGCCCGCCCTGTTTTAAAGTCGAATATCGTCATCTTCCGCTTGAGGCGCCGTTGCCCGGCTGTATGATATATGTACGGGAATTGCTTCGCCGCGGGGCCCTGGCAAACCAGGGGCAAAGCAACAGGAGTTCGATTGACAAACGGAAACACCGAGCCGGGCGAGAGCAAGGGCGCAAAAAGCACGCTTGCCAGTTCGGTCTACCAGCAACTCCGCGACGACTTGCTGCGCGGAGCTCTGGAGTCCGAGACGAAACTGCGTGTCGAATGGGTCGTTTCCCGCTATGGCGCCGGCGCCTCCCCGGTGCGCGAGGCGCTCAACCGCCTGGCCGCCGAGGGCCTGCTCGGCCGTCACGACCAACGCGGCTTCTTCCTGATGCCGGTCAGCGCCGCGGAGTTGGAGGAGTTGACGCGTACGCGCTGCTGGCTGGAGGAGCGAGCGCTGCGCGAATCCATTGCGCACCGCACCGCCGAATGGGAAGAGCAGCTGGTGCTGGCCCTGCACCGCCTCGCGCGCGCCGAGCGCCGCCTGCCGGAAGACCCGGCAACCAACAATCCGGAATGGGAGAAGCTGCACCGCGCCTTCCATCGCGCGCTGATCGCGGCGTGCCGGTCGCACTGGTTGATCGGCTTTTGCGATCAGCTTTCCGATCAGGCTTCGCGCTACCGCCTGATCTCGCAAAACGCGCCGGGCATGGGACGCGACGATCTTGACGAGCACCGCATGATTGCCGAGCGCACGCTGGATGGCGACGCCGACGGCGCGGTCGAGGCGCTTCTCAATCATTACCGCCTCACCGCGGCGATGTGCATGGAACGCTTCGCGCAGGGTTATGATCCGAAGGCCGGCGTCGCCAAAGGGCGCCGCAGATAACTGCCGCGCCGTTTTTCTCCGGCCACCAAATCTGATATTCGCTCGGGCAGCGCAACGCATGAGCCATCCGGCGTACGCCAGAGCGGTTCGCCGTTTCACGGAAACGGAGAACCGCTCTAACTCCTTGTTTTGACGCAATTCGGAATGAAAACCGCCTCTCCTCGAATTGCTCCAGAGGACATTTCATGACCAATCATCTCTTCGGCGCTTTCCGTTCCCATATGCCGGCGCCAGACCGGCTGCTGATGGAGACGGATGACGGCCGTTCGATCACCTATGGCGACATGCTGGCGAAGTCGGCGCAACTGGCGCATGCGCTGGCGCAGGCCGGCGTCGAGCCCGGCGACCGCGTCGCCGTCCAGGTCGAGAAGAGCCCGGAGGCGGCGCTGCTCTATCTCGCCACGTTACGCGCCGGCGCGGTCTTCCTGCCGCTCAACACCGCCTACACGCTGCCAGAGCTCGACTATTTCTTCCGCGACGCCGAGCCGAGGCTGATCGTGTGCGATCCGGACCGTCTTTCGGGCGTCGAGCCGCTTGCCGCATCGATCGGCGCGACGGTGCTCACGCTCAGCCGCGACGGGCAGGGAACGCTCGCCAGCCAGGCTTCGCGGCAGGCGGCGGATTTCAGCGATGTCGCGCGCGGGCCGGACGATCTTGCCGCTATCCTCTACACGTCCGGCACGACCGGCCGTTCCAAGGGCGCGATGCTCAGCCACGAGAACCTTGCTTCCAATGCCCGCGTGCTGGTCGAGCAGTGGCGCTTCGGCGCCGACGACGTGCTGATCCATGCGCTGCCGATCTTCCACACGCACGGCCTGTTCGTGGCCACCAACGTCATCCTGATGGCCGGGGCGAAAATGTTCTTCGAGCAGAAATTCGATCCGGCGCGCATCCTGTCGCTGATGCCGCGCGCGACCGCGCTGATGGGCGTGCCGACCTTCTATGTACGGCTGTTGCAGCAGCACGGCCTGACGCGCGAAGCGGCCAGCGCCATCCGGGTCTTCATCTCCGGCTCGGCGCCGCTGCTCGCCGAGACGCACAAGGCCTGGCGCGAGCGCACCGGCCACGCCATCCTCGAGCGCTACGGCATGACCGAGACCAATATGAACACGTCCAATCCCTATGACGGCGAACGGCGCGCCGGCACGGTCGGGTTCCCCTTGCCCGGCGTCTCATTGCGCATCACCAACCCCGAGACCGCCGAGCCGCTGGCCCAGGGCGAGATCGGCATGATCGAGGTCAAGGGTCCAAACGTCTTTGCCGGCTATTGGCGCATGCCCGAAAAGACCAGGGCCGAGTTCCGCGACGACGGCTTCTTCATCACCGGCGACCTCGGCCTGATCGATGCCGACGGCTATGTCCACATCGTCGGGCGCGGCAAGGACCTGATCATCTCGGGCGGCTACAATGTCTATCCGAAGGAGATCGAGAGCGAAATCGACGCGCTCGACGGCGTCAGCGAAAGCGCGGTTGTGGGCGTCGCCCATCCGGATTTCGGCGAAGGTGTCACCGCGGTCGTGGTGCGCAACCCGGGATCGGCGATCAGCGCCGCCGACATTGCCGGCGCCATCGCCGGCCGACTGGCGAAATACAAGCATCCGAAGCAGGTGATCTTCGTCGACGAACTGCCGCGCAACACGATGGGCAAGGTGCAGAAGAACGTGCTGCGCGAGTCGTACAAGGATATCTATGCGGTGCGTGGAGCCGGCTAACGATTATCGAGCCGCAGGCCTCCGAGGTTAGCCGAAACGCCCATCGCTTCGTCATTCTAGGGCGGAACAAGGAGCGAAGCGACGCGCGCAGACCCTAGAATCCATGCCGTGACGCTAAAGTGTTGCAACGGTTACAGAATTCTGCACCGTTGTGCTCTGCGGAGTGGTCGCGGAATGGATCCTCGGGTCAAGCCCGAGGATGACGAAAATCGCGGAGGCCTACGCCCCAAACGCCTTCTTGCCGCCGATCCAGACGTCCCTGACATCCAGCCCTTCCGACAGGCCGACAATGTCGGCGGCGGTGCCGTTGGCGAAACGGCCGAGGCGGTGCGCCTGGCCGATTGCCTCGGCCGGGTAGAGCGAGGCCATGCGCAAGGCCTCGTCGAGCTCCAGCCCGACGACGCGGTGGACGAAGCGGACGGCGGAAATCATGTCCAGGTCGGCGCCGGCCAGCGTTCCGTCGGCAAGCCTGAGGCTGCCGTCCTTGCGGTAAATGGTGCGGCCGTTCAGCGTGAACGACGTCATATCGGTGCCGATCGTCGCCATGGCGTCGGTGACCAGGACGATCTTGCCCGGCCCCTGCTTGCCGCGCAGCGCCAGGATCATCGTCGCGGGATGGACATGGATGCCGTCGGCGATAATGCCGGCGTACAAGCCGCCGGTGTCGATCGCAGCACCGGCCAGACCCGGCTCGCGGTTGCCGATCTGGCTCATGGCGTTGAACAGATGCGTCACCACCGTGGCGCCGGCGCCGGCAAAGGCGCTGGCGGTCGAATAGTCGGTATCGCTATGGCCGAGACTGACGACGACGCCGGCCTTGGCCAGCGCCGTGACACGGGCCGGTTCGACCGATTCCGGGGCGATCGTGGTAAGCAGCACCGGAAGCTCTTTGCGCGCCGCAATGAGCGCGGCCTGGTCGGCATCGGTCATCGGCCGGATCAGCGCCGGATCATGCGCGCCCTTGCGGGCTACGGAGAGATGCGGCCCTTCCAGATGCAGGCCGAGGAAGCCCGGCGCCTTTTCCCGGGCCGCCTCGGCGCCGGCGGCGATGGCGGCGGCGGTGACGGCCGGCGTGTCGGTGATCAGCGTCACCAGCAGCGCGGTGGTGCCGAAGGGCGCGTGCGCCCGGCAGATGGTCTCAATCGAGGCGACGTCGGGATGGTCGTTGAGCATCACGCCGCCGCCGCCATTGACCTGGATGTCGACGAAACCAGGCACCAGCAGGCCACCACCGGTCTCGACCGCCGGAACGCCGGACGGAATCGCGCCTGCGGGCAGGATGGCCTCGACCGCGTCGCCCTTGACGACAAGGGCGGCGTTGTCATGCCAGTCGGCACCGTCGAAGATGCGGGCGCTGGTGAGTGCGAAACGGTCGCTCATACGGTTTCCGTCACTTTGCGCAGGTTGCGCGGCGTGTCGGGGTCGAGGCCGCGATGGCGCGCGAAGGCCTCGACGAAGCCGTAGAAGGACACGATCAGCGGCAGCGGATCGGTCAGCGGGTGGCCGGTGGCGACATGCGGCAGGAGTTTCGCGGCCTTCGCCTTGTCGGAGGTGATGAAGGCGGCCGCGCCCTTGGCCGTCAGCCCGTCGGCCGCCTCGGCGACCGAGGGTTCGGACGCATCGCGCGCGGCAAGCGCCAGAACCGGGAAACCCGGTCCGACCAGCGCCAGCGGCCCATGCATGACCTCTGCGGCGCTGTAGGCCTCGGCGTGCATGGCGCAGGTTTCCTTGAACTTCAGCGCCGCCTCGCTGGCGATCGCGAAGGATGGGCCGCGGCCGAGGATGAACAGCGACTGCGGGTTCTCCAGCGCGCCGGCAAGCGCCATCCAGTCGCAGGCGATCGCCTTCTCGAAATGGCCAGGCAGGCCGGCGAGCGCCTTCAGCAACGGCTGGTCGTCGGTCGCGTGCGCCATCAGCGCCAGGCCGGCGACGGCCGAATTGACGAAGGTCTTGGTGGCGGCGACGGAGCGTTCCGGCCCTGCCAGGATGTCGATGGCATAATCCGAGGCGCGCGCCAGCGGCGAGTCGGCCGTGTTGGTGATGGCGACGGTGAGCGCGCCGCCGGCCCTTGCCGTTTCTGCCATGGCGACGATGTCGGGGCTCTTGCCCGACTGCGAGACCGCCAGGCATGCGGAGCCGCGCAGCCTGAGCTTGGCGCCATAAATGGACGCGATCGACGGCCCGACCGAGGCGACCGCAAGACCCGCCGTCAATTCGACGGCATATTTCATGAAGGTCGCGGCGTGGTCGGACGAGCCGCGCGCCACGGTGACGACGAAATGGGGATCGCGCTCGCGCAGGCCGCGGCCCGCCTCGGCCAGCGCCGAAGCCGAGCCGTCGAGAAGGCGGGCGGCGGCTTCAGGGATCTCATCGATCTCGCGCCGCATATGGGTGGTGTTTGCCATCATTGCCGGATCTCCTCTCCCGGCCCGGTCAGCCGGAGTTCCGCGACGAAATCATAGGCGTCGCCCCTGTAGACCGAGCGGGTGAATTCGATCACCTTGCCGCTCGCCAGATAGGAAATGCGCTCGATCTGCAGACCGGCAACCCCCGGCGGCACTTCCAGCAGGCGCGCATCGGCGTCGCCGAGATTGGTGGCCGAGATGCGCTGCACGGCGCGTACCGGGCGATTGCCGGTCGTGCCCAGCGCCGCATAGAGCGAGGAGCCGATCGCCTCGGGGTCGGGCAGGACGCTGGCCGAGAGCGCGGCGCGCTCGATCGCCAGCGGCGTGTCGTTGGCGATGCGCAGGCGCGCGACGCGCGCCACCAGCTCGGTCGAGGACAGGCCCAGCACCATCATCTCATCCGGCGACGGCGCATAGAGGCCGCGGTCCAGCCAGACGGAGCGCACGTTCATGCCGCGGCGCGCCATGTCCTCGGTGAAGGAGGTGAGCCGCGACAGCGATTGCTCGACGCGCTCCATGCGCGGAGCGACGAAGGTGCCCGAGCCATGACGCTGCACGAGGATGCCACCCTTGACCAGGTCCTGCACAGCCTTGCGCACGGTGACGCGCGAGATATCGGCCTTGCTGGCGATGTCACGCTCGGACGGCAGCGCATCGCCAGGACCGATCAGGCCGCGATTGACCGCTTCCTCGATGCTGCGCCTGAGCTGCAAATAGAGCGGCGCGCCGCTTTGCGAAGACTCTTTCAGCATGGCGAAGATCTGGTCGGCGGCGCTCATGGCGGCGCCTCCGCGCCAGAAGCGAACATGCGCAAGGCCATCTGCACGGCGCCGCCGAGCGCGTCGTCGAGCGGAGCTTTCAGCAGCGCCTGGTAGCGCGCCGACAGGCGCGGCGCGTAAAGCGGCGCCAGGCCGCCGAGCAGGCAGAGCGGGGCATCTTCGGCGAGATCGAGCGCGCCGAGCGAAGCCTCGACATCGGCCACCGCCTTGCCGAGGATCCAATTGGCGACGAGATCGCCCTTTTCGGCATGGTCGAAGACCTTTGGCGCGAAGCCGCCGAAATCGCCCGGCTTGGCGTTGGTGGTGAATTCGACCACGTCTTCCGGATTGTTGCGGAAGACGGCGAGCATGGCGTCGGTCAAGGGGGAGCCTGGACGAATGCCGTCATAGGCAAGCAGCGTCTGCTCGAGCAGGTCGCGGCCGATGCGGGCGCCGCTGCCCTGGTCGCCGACCTGGAAACCCCAGCCGCCGATGGCGCGCGACTTGCCGTCCTTACGCGCCATATAGGCGGTGCCGGTGCCCAAGATGGCCATGGCGCCGTCGCCGGAACCGACCGCGCCTTCGAGCGCGATCTCGGCATCGGTTTCGACACGGCTTTGGCTGAAAGGCAGGATTGCCTCGAGCTGCTGCCGATAGGTGCCGACATTGGCGCCGGCGAGGCCAAGGATGGCAGGTGTCCGCGGGATCAGCTCCGGATCGTGGCCGGCGGCGAGGAAAGCCTGCCTGGCCGCCTCGACGATGTTGGCGCGGGCGCCGGTGAGGTCGGTACGGATGTTGGCGGCGCCGCTTTTGGCGCGGCCGACGACAGCGCCGTCGACGGTCGCAAGGGCCGCCCTGCAGCTGGTGCCGCCGCCATCGATGCCGAGCACGAATTTCACGCGATTTTCTCCTCGGCCCGGATAATACCAATAAAATACCAATAGCCAAGAGTTAATTTCGGTTCAAAAAAGATTAAGGTGTATTTTATTGAAAACCCACGGTAATTTGCCGGCAAGCAAGTTCCCCTGCCTGAAATTCGTTAATGCGTGTGGACAAGTGGTATTTTTTTGGTATTGTTCGCTCAGTTGGAGGAAAACGGATGGCCGAGACGCGCACGGAAGCGCTCCACCAGAATGCCGAAGGGCTGGATGTCCAGGCCCCCGAAGCCATTCTGGCGTTCCTGGCCAACGCCCAGATCGAGGCCAGCAAGGCCGTGCACGGCGCCATTCCGGCAATCGCCGTTGCCGCCGAACTCATCGCGACGCAGTTGAAGAGCGGCGGCAAGCTCGCGTATGCGGCGGCCGGCAGCTCCGGCCTTATGGCGCTGGCCGATGCGCTGGAACTGCCCGGCACGTTCGGCATTGCGCGCGACCGCATCGCCATCCTGATCGCCGGCGGCGACGAGGCCTTCCGCACACTGGCCGGCGGACCGGAGGACGACACCGGGGAAGCGGCGGCGGCCGTTGCCGCGGCCGATATCGGCAAGGGCGACTGCCTGATCGCCATTTCCGCCAGCGGCTCGACCCCTTATGCGGTCCAGGCGCTGCAGGACGCGCGGCGCCGGGGCGCCGCCACCATCGCCATCGCCAACAACCGGGGCGCCGCGCTGTTCAAGCAAGCCGACGTCGCCATCCTGCTCGAAACGCCCCCGGAGCTGATCGCCGGCTCGACGCGCATGGGCGCGGGCACCGCGCAGAAGATCGCGCTCAACATGCTGTCGACGCTCGCCGCCATCCATCTCGGCCATGTCCATGACGGCTACATGATCAATCTCACCGCCGACAACATCAAGCTGCGCGACCGCGCCGTACGCATGGTCGCCGCCATCAGCGGCAAGAGCCGCGACGACGCCGCCCGCCTGCTCGAGGAAAGCGGTGGCGTCGTCAAGACCGCCATTCTGCTCGCCGCCGGCGCCGCCAACGCCGACGCGGCCGAGAAGATACTGGAAGGAACCGGCCAGAAGCTTCGGCCGGCGCTTTCCGCGCTGGGGCATGATCCCGAAAAGTGGAACCCGCTTTTCGGAAAAGATCATGCCCTAACAAAGAAGTAGAGCCTGTTTCATCCTGATTTCCATCGGGGTGAAACGGGCTTGCGAGGGGAGCAAGGGGCGCTGAGCCCCTGTTCTCATCAAAACGGAACCTGAAAAAGGTCAACAGGGAGACTGAAGATGAAGACCAAACTACTGACGGCCCTTCTGCTCGGCACAAGCATCCTCGGCACGACCGGGATGGCGCTGGCCGAGGACGTAACGCTCAACATCGAAAGCTGGCGCGGCGACGACCTGACCATCTGGAAGGACAAGCTGATCCCGGCCTTCGAGGCCAAGAACCCCGGCATCAAGGTGGTGTTCGCGCCTTCGGCCCCGACCGAGTATGACGCGGCCCTCGGCGCCAAGCTCGCCGCCGGCTCGGCGGGCGACCTGATCACCTGCCGTCCCTTCGACAAGTCGCTCGAGTTGTTCAAGAAGGGCAACCTCGCCGACCTTAGCTCGCTGCCGGGCATGGAAAACTTCTCGCCCGTCGCCAAGTCCGCCTGGCAGACCGACGACGGCAAGTCGAGCTTCTGCGTGCCGATGGCCTCGGTCATCCACGGCTTCATCTACAACAAGGACGCGTTCGACAAGCTCGGCCTCAAGGTGCCGACGACCCGCGACGAGTTCTTCGCCGTGCTCGACAAGATCAAGGCCGACGGCACCTACATCCCGATGGCGATGGGCACCAAGGACCTCTGGGAAGCCGCGACCATGGGCTACCAGAACATCGGCCCGAACTACTGGAAGGGCGAGGACGGCCGCGCGGCCCTGATCAAGGGCGAGCAGAAGCTGACCGACAAGGACTGGGTCGCGCCGTATGAGGAACTGGCCAAGTGGAAGCCGTATCTCGGCGACGGCTTCGAGGCGCAGACCTATCCGGACAGCCAGAACCTGTTCACGCTCGGCCGCGCCGCCATCTACCCGGCCGGCTCGTGGGAAATCGGCCTGTTCAACACCCAGGCGCAGTTCAAGATGGGCGCCTTCCCGCCGCCGGTGGAGAAGGCCGGCGACACCTGCTACATCTCCGACCATACCGACATCGGCATGGGCCTGAACGCTGCTTCCAAGCACGCGGATGCGGCAAAGACCTTCCTGTCCTGGGTGGCCTCGCCGGATTTCGCCACCATCTACGCCAACGCGCTGCCGGGCTTCTTCAGCCTGAACTCCTCGCCGGTGAAGATGGAAGACCCGTTGGCGCAGGAGTTCGTTTCCTGGCGCGGCAAGTGCAAGTCGACGATCCGCTCGACCTACCAGATCCTGTCGCGCGGCACGCCGAACCTCGAGAACGAGACCTGGGTCGAATCGGCCAATGTGATCAACGGCACCGATACCCCGGAAGCCGCGGCCAAGAAGCTGCAGGCCGGCCTCGACAGCTGGTACAAGCCGGCGAAATAGGAGCATCGATTGCGATGCCGGCCGGGCGCGGGCCCGGCCGGCATTCAAACAGCTCCAGATAGCGATTGTCGGCGCAGCCTCCCGGTCTTACCCTCACCTTGCGGGGAAGACGGAGCCGATCTGTCGCTGGCCTTGTCTTTCTCCTCGAAGGGGACAAGCGGGGCCGTGCATCGAGGCATCAGCTAGCATCAACCGAACTGGAACCCAGAGACGGCGGGGAACCGAACTCATGGCTACCGAACTCATGGCTGCAGAAACGCGACCGAAAAGACCGATACGCTGGCATGTCGGCGTCTTCCTGGCGCCGGCGGTGCTGGTCTACACCGCATTCATGATCCTGCCGCTGTTCGGCACGCTGCAGCTCTCGCTGTTCCGCAACATAGACCAGTCCCAGGTCTTTGTCGGACTGGGCAATTTCCGCACGCTGTTCGGCGATCCGAACTGGTCGGTGAATTTCTGGAATGCGCTGCGGAACAATGTCTGGTTCTTCATCATCCACATGCTGGTGCAGAACCCGATCGGCATCCTGCTCGCGGCGCTGCTTTCCAGCCCCACGCTGCGCTTCACCGCCTTCTACCGCACGGCGATCTTCGTGCCGACGATCCTATCCTTCGTCATCGTCGGCTTCGCCTGGAAGCTGATTCTGTCGCCGCTGTGGGGCGTGGCGCCGCATCTGCTCGATTTCGTCGGCCTGAAGAGCCTGTTCACGCCATGGCTCGGCAAGGAGCAATATGCGCTCACCGCGCTCAGCCTGGTGTCGGTCTGGCAGTTCGTCGGCATCCCGATGATGCTGATCTACGCGGCGCTTCTGTCGATCCCCGACGAGGTAATCGAGGCGGCCGAATGCGACGGCGTCACCGGCATGGCGCAGTTCTGGAAGATCAAGCTGCCGCTGATCCTGCCCTCGATCGGCATCATCTCGATCCTGACATTCGTCGGCAATTTCAACGCCTTCGACCTGATCTACACCGCGCAAGGCGCGCTCGCCGGACCGAATTATTCGACCGACATCCTCGGCACCTTCCTCTACCGCGCCTTCTTCGGCTTCCAGCTGCAGGTCGGCGATCCCAACATGGGAGCCGCGATCGCCACGATCATGTTCCTGATCATCCTGGCCGGCGTCTGCGTCTACCTGTTCCTCGTGCAGACGCGCCTGCGTCGCTACCAGTTCTGAGGCGCGCCATGAGCACAGCCACCCGTTCGCTTCCCCGCACCATCGGCGCGCATGCGATCCTGCTGACCTACACGGCGATCGCGCTGTTTCCGGTGATCCTGGTGGTGATGAATTCGTTCAAGTCTCGCGCGGGCATTTTCGGCGCGCCGCTGACGCCGCCGACGACGAAGACCTTCGACCTGATCGGCTACACCACGGTGTTCGGCCAGGGCGATTTCTTCCACTATTTCCAGAACAGCCTCGTCGTCACCGTCGCCTCGCTGTTCTTCGTGCTGCTGTTCGGGGCGATGGCCGCCTTCGCGCTGTCGGAATACCGCTTCCGCGGCAACACGCTGATGGGTCTTTACCTGGCGCTCGGCATCATGATCCCGATCAGGCTCGGCACCGTCGCCATCCTGCAATTGATGGTGGCGAGCGGGCTGGTCAACACGCTGACGGCGCTGATCCTGGTCTACACAGCGCAGGGGCTGCCGCTGGCGATCTTCATCCTGTCGGAATTCATGAAGCAGGTGTCCAGCGACCTGAAGAACGCAGGCCGCATAGACGGGCTCTCGGAATATACGATCTTCTTCCGCCTTGTGCTGCCGCTGGTGCGGCCGGCGATGGCGACCGTCGCCGTCTTCACAATGATCCCGATCTGGAACGATCTGTGGTTCCCGCTGATCCTGGCGCCTTCGGAAGAGACCAAGACCGTGACGCTCGGCGCGCAGCTCTTTCTCGGCCAGTTCGTCACCAACTGGAACGCGATCCTGGCGGCGCTGTCGCTGGCGATCCTGCCGGTGCTGATCCTCTATGTCATCTTCTCGCGGCAGCTGATCCGCGGCATCACGTCGGGGGCGGTCAAGTGAGCTCGGAAAAACCCCTTCGCGTTGTCGTCGCCGGCCTCGGCAATATGGGCCGCAGCCATGCGCTCGCCTACCACACCAATCCGGGCTTCGAGATCGCCGCACTCGTCAACCGTTCCGACGTGCCGCTGCCGGACGGGCTCGGGAACTACGGCATCAGACGCTCCTTCGAGGACGCGTTGCGCGACGAGAAGCCCGACGTCGCGGCGATCGCCACCTATTCCGACAGCCATGCCGATTATGCGGTCAGGGCCTTCGAGGCCGGCTGCCATGTCTTCGTCGAGAAGCCGCTGGCGACGACGGTTGCCGACGCGAAACGTGTCGTCGACGCCGCCAAGGCCAACGGCAGGAAACTGGTGATCGGCTATATCCTGCGCCACCATCCGTCCTGGGTGCGGCTGATCGCCGAGGCGCGCAAGCTCGGCGGGCCATATGTCTTCCGCATGAACCTCAACCAGCAATCCTCCGGCCATACCTGGGGGACGCACAAGCAATTGATGCAGACGACCTCGCCGATCGTCGACTGCGGCGTGCACTATCTCGACGTCATGCTGCAGATCACCGACGCCAGGCCGGTCGAAGTGCGCGGCATGGGGGTGCGGCTGAGCGACGAGGTGGCGCCGTCGATGTACAATTACGGGCACCTGCAGGTGCTGTTCGAGGACGGCTCGGTCGGCTGGTACGAGGCCGGCTGGGGGCCGATGATCTCGGAGACGGCCTTCTTCGTGAAGGATGTGATGTCGCCCAAGGGCTGTGTGTCGATCGTGATGAAGGAGGGCGTCAAGTCCGACGACATCGACACCCACACCAAGACCTCGACGATCCGGCTGCACAGCGCCGAGACCGGACCGGACGGTAAATTCGCCAGGGAAGACCAGTTGCTGTCGATGGAAGGCGAGCCGGGGCATCAGGAGCTCTGCGATTTGGAGCAAGCCTTCCTGCTCAAGGCCATCCGCGAAAATATCGACCTCACCCGCCACATGGATGATGCCGTGAAATCGCTCGCCGTCTGCCTCGCCGCCGACGAGAGCGTGCGCACAGGCAACGCCGTCAAACTCTAGAACAGGAACGAAGCCGTGGGCTCGCTGAAGATCGAGAATGTGAAGAAGGCTTTCGGGCCGGTCGAGGTTCTGAAGGGCATCGACCTCGAGGTGACGGACGGCGAGTTCGTCGTCTTCGTCGGCCCGTCCGGTTGCGGAAAATCGACGCTGCTGCGCGTCATCGCCGGGCTTGAGGACTCGACCTCCGGCCGCGTGCTGATCGACGGCGCCGATGTCTCGATCACGCCTCCGGCGAAGCGCGGCATCGCCATGGTGTTCCAGACCTACGCGCTCTATCCGCATCTGACGGTGAAGAACAACATGGCGCTGGGCCTGAAGCAGGCCGGCACGCCGGCGGCCGAGATCGAGCGGCGCATCAAGATCGCTTCCGCGATGCTGTCGCTCGAGCCCTATCTCGAGCGCCGGCCGGCGGAACTGTCTGGCGGCCAGCGCCAGCGCGTCGCCATCGGCCGCGCCGTGGTGCGCGAGCCGAAGCTGTTCCTGTTCGACGAACCGTTGTCCAACCTCGATGCCGCCTTGCGCGTGAACACCAGGCTTGAGATCGCGCAGCTGCACCGCCGGCTGAAGGCGACGATGATCTACGTCACCCACGACCAGGTCGAGGCGATGACGCTGGCCGACAAGATCGTCGTGCTCAATGCCGGCCGCATCGAGCAGATCGGCAGCCCGATGGAGCTCTACAATTCGCCGGCTAATGAATTCGTCGCCGGCTTCATCGGCTCGCCGAAGATGAATTTTATCGACGGCGCCAGGCTCGGCGAGACGGCGAAGACCATCGGCGTGCGGCCGGAGCATCTGACGGTCGATACGAAGTCCGGCGCCTGGAAAGGCACGGTCGTGCATGCCGAGCATCTCGGCGCCGACACCAACCTCTATCTCGACTGCGAGAAGGCCGGGCTGATCACGGTGCGCATCTTCGGCGTCTACAATGCCGAGCCGGGCGCGACGCTCTATGCGACGCCCGATGCGGCGAAGACGTACAGGTTTGGGGCGGATGGGAAGGTGTTGAAGTAGGCGGAGTTTCTTTCCTCTCCCTCCGGAGGGGGGAGAGGAAGGGCGCGAAACCATCTTCTTACTTCCGGAATACCAAAAGGAGAGAACGGAAAGTCTGCGTTACTCGTCCGCCTTGAACGTCTGCTTCTGCTGGCCGAGCCCTTCGATGCCGAGTTCCACGACGTCGCCGGCCTTCAGGAACACCGGCGGCTTCATGCCGAGGCCGACGCCGGGCGGCGTGCCGGTGGAGATGATGTCGCCGGGATGCAGCGACATGAACTGGCTGAGATAGGACACCAGATACTTCACGCCGTAGACCATGGTCTTGGTCGAGCCGTTCTGCATCGTCTTGCCGTTGACGGTCAGCCACATCTTGAGGTTCTGCGGATCGGCGACCTCGTCCTTGGTCACCAGCCACGGGCCGGTCGGGCCGAAGGTGTCGCAGGACTTGCCCTTGGTCCACTGGCCCTGACGCTCGGCCTGGAAGGCGCGCTCGGAAACGTCGTGAGCAACGCAGTAGCCGGCAACATAATCCAGCGCGTCCTCTTCCGAGACATACTTCGCCGTCTTGCCGATGACGACGCCGAGCTCGACCTCCCAGTCGGTCTTGGCCGAGCCGCGCGGGATCAAAACGTCGTCATCCGGCCCGACGATCGCCGAGCTTGCCTTCATGAAGATGATCGGCTCGGACGGCACGGTAGCCCCGGTCTCAGCGGCGTGATCGGAATAGTTGAGGCCGATGCAGATGAATTTTCCGGTGCCGGCGACACAGGCGCCCAGGCGCGGCTTGCCGGAAACCACCGGCAGCGACTTCGGATCGAGCTTCGAGAGCATCTCCAGCGAGGCCGGATGAAGAGTCGTGCCGGCGATATCGGCGACATGAGCAGAAAGGTCGCGGATCATCCCATCCGCATCGAGCAGGCCGGGTTTTTCGCTGCCGACTTCGCCATAGCGCAACAACTTCATCATTCTTCTCCTAAGGTGCGGCCTGAAGCCATTTTGCAAAATTCGTTTCGATTGGGGTGACGTCGCGAAAGCCGGGCGGACCGTAGCCATCGATCTGATCTCCGGCAAGCGCGAACGCCGCATCGGGCGATCTGGCGAAAGGGATTTTCAGACTGATGGATGCAGAACCCCGATCTCCTGCCAAGCCCGTTCCGATCCCTCAGATCGACCAGCCGCCGTCGATGTTGTAGGCCTGCCCCGAGGTGTAGGTGGCGCCGGCAAGGTAGACGGCGAGATCGGCGATTTCCTCCGGCGTGCCAAGCCTGCCCATGGGCTGGCGGGCGATGAAAGCCGCGCGCGCCGCCTCATAGTCGCCCTGGGCATGCATGCGGTCCTGTAGCGACGGGCTTTCGACGGTGCCCGGGCAGATGGCGTTGCAGCGTATGCCCTTGGCGACATAGTCCGCGGCGACCGCCTTGGTCAGGCCGACCACGGCCGCCTTGGTCAGGCCGTAGGCGAAGCGGTTCGGCACACCCTTTTGCGAGCTGGCAAGCGACGCCATGTTGATGATCGAGCCGTCGCCACGCTCCAGCATGCCGGGCAGCACGGCACGGATGGTGCGGATCATCGAACGGACATTGAGGTTGAGCGCGAAGTCGAGGTCCTCGTCCTTCATCTCGAGGATGGAGCCGCCATGGACGAAACCGGCGCAGTTGAACAGCACGTCGATTTGGCCGATCTCGGCGAAGGCAGTAGCGACGGCCGCATCGTTCAGCACATCGAGCTTGCGTATCTTGATGCCAGGCGTCTTGCCCAGCTCGGCCAGCAGCGGCTCGTTGATATCGGTGGCGTGAACGGTCGCGCCCGTCTTGGCGAAAGCCAGCGCGCTCGCCCGGCCGATGCCTTGCGCCGCCGCGGTGACCACAACCACCTTACCCGCCAGATCCGCCATGTTCTTCTCCTCGCCTGCCTGGAGCGTCTGACCGTTTCACGGAAACGGCGAACCGCTCTATCTCCTTGTTTTGATGCAATTCCGGACGGAAAACCGCTCACACTTTCCTGGAAATGCTTTAGTGCGTCCGCCTCTATCGATGGCCAGCCCCGGCGTCGTGTGCCAGACCGCCAGCATCGTGCGGCCTAAGTCCCTGCTTCACAGATAAAGATGTTTTTTCTCGTTAAAGAACACGCGCCCGAGCGTCAAGCCCGAACGCCATCACCTTCGCGACAGCGACCAGACGGGCTCCGGCGCGCCGACATCATTGCCGCAAGGTTGCGGACGCGCCTCGTGCGAAGGGCTTCAGTCGCCATAGGGAACCCAGACGTTCTTGACCTCGATGGCGCGCCGCAGGAAAGCCTCGCCGGCAGCTTCGTCCGACGCCCAGTCGAGCGAGCGGCCATTGCCGGTCCAGACGCGCTTCAAATTGCCGATGGAGTCGGCCTCCGCTTTAGCGCAGGTCTCGGCGTCGGCGAACACCCAGAGCCCGTCGACATCGTCATGCTTGGCCAGCACGCCGGCCAGCTCGGCGCTGCGGCCGGTGACGATGTTGATGGCGCCAGCCGGAATGTCGGAATATTCGATCACCTGGTAGAGATCGGTGGCCAAAAGCGGGTGGCGCTCCGACGGAACGGCGACCACGGCGTTGCCCATGGCGAGCACCGGCGCGACCAGCGAGACGAAGTTAAGCAACGGCTGATTGTCGGGCGCGACGATGCCGACGACACCCACCGGCTCATGCAGAGCAAGCGTCACGACACGGGCCGGCGGCTGATGGACGCGGCCCTCGAACTTGTCGGTGAGGCCGGCATAGAGGAACAACCGCTCGATCGACTGCTCGACCTCTTCGCGCGCAGCCTTGGCGGCGACGCCGGTCAGTTGGACAAGACGCGCGGCGAACTCGTCGGCGCGGCCGGACAGATTTTCGGCAAGATAATAGAGCACCTGGCTGCGGTTGAAGGCCGTCGCATCCGGCCAGGCCTTGCAGGCGCGGGCAGCGGCGACGGCGTCGCGGATATCCTTGCGGTTGCCGAGACCGACTTCGCCGGCCAGCTTGCCCTTGGCACTGGCGACGGCAAGCGAGTAATTGCCGTCCGGCCGCACCTGCTTGCCGCCGATGAACAGCTTTGCCGTGCGGTCGATGGCCAAGCCGTCGGCCTGCTCGACCGGCTGGGCCGAGCCAGCCGCGGCCGGCTTGATGGCCGGGCCGACCGGCAGCTTGGCGGTGAGATATTCGAACATGCCTTCGCGGCCGCCTTCGCGGCCGAAGCCGCTTTCGCGATAGCCGCCGAAGCCGCAGGCGGCGTCGAACATGTTGGTGCCGTTGACCCAGACGACGCCTGCCTTCAATTGCGGCGCGACATGCAGCGCGAGGTTGACGTTCTCGCTCCACACCGAAGCGGCGAGGCCGTATCGCGTGTTATTGGCAAGCTCGATCGCTTCCTCGGTGTTGCGGAAGCTCATCGTCGCCAGCACCGGCCCGAAGACCTCTTCCTGCGCCAGAATATTAGCCGGCGAAACAGACGTCGCCAGCGTCGGCAGATGATAATAGCCGGTTGCCGGCAGCGCGGCGTCCGGCTGCCAGCAGACGGCGCCTTGCTTGGCGCCTTCGGCGATCAGGCCCTTGACACGGTCGAGCTGGCTGCGGTCGACCAACGGGCCGATGTCGGTGTTCTTGTCGAGCGGGCTGCCGACCCGCAGCCGGCTCATCCTGACCTTGATCTTGGCGATAAGTGCTTCCGCAATGCCCTCCTGCACCAGGAGGCGCGAGCCGGCGCAGCAGACCTGGCCCTGGTTGAACCAGATGCCGTCGACCAGGCCTTCGACGGCGCTGTCGAGATCGGCATCCTCGAAGACGATGAAGGCCGACTTGCCGCCAAGCTCCAGCGACAGTTTTTTCCCTGAGCCGGCCGTCGCCTTGCGGATGATCTTGCCGACTTCGGATGAACCGGTGAAGGCGATCTTCTGGACACCGGGATGATTGACGATGGCGGCACCCGCTTCCGGCCCGCCCTGGACGATGTTGACGACGCCTTTCGGCACGCCCGCCCGCTCGCAGATCTCGGCGAACAGGATGGCGGTGAGCGGCGTGAATTCAGCCGGCTTCAGCACCACCGTGCAGCCGGCGGCAAGAGCCGGCGCGATCTTCCAGGCCAGCATCAGCAGCGGAAAATTCCACGGGATGACCTGGCCGACGACGCCGACCGGCTTGTGGTCGGGAAAATCCTTCTCGAGCGCCTGCGCCCAGCCGGCATGATGGATGAAATGGCGGATCGCCAGCGGCACGTCGATGTCGCGGCTCTCGCGGATCGGCTTGCCATTGTCGATCGATTCCAGCACCGCGAACAGGCGCTGGTGGCGCTGCATGGCGCGGCCGATGGCATAGAGCACTTTTGCGCGGGCATAGCCCGAGGATGCCGACCATTTCGGCAGCGCTTTTGCCGCAGCAGCGACCGCGCTATCGATGTCGGCGGCGCCAGCATCCGAGATCTTGGCAAGCAGCTTGCCCGAGGACGGTTCGCTGGTCTCAAAAGTCTTGCCGCTGGCCGCCGCTTTCCAGGCGCCGTCGATGAACAGGGCCTTGGAGAAATCGCGCGCGGCAAGCCAGGCATCGGCCTCGTTGCGGGCTTCCGGCGCCGGGCCGTATTCCATGGCGTGATAGCGTTCGAGGATGTTCATAACATGCTCCTGGTAATCGTCTTGGCAGGCGATCCTTCGCGCCCCCCTCTGTCCTGCGGGACATCTCCCCCACAAGGGGGGAGATCAGCCTTCACGCCTGGCGGCTGCCGTCCTGCAACGTCGGTGATTGGCGAAATCATCGATGACAGCCAATCTCCCCACAAGTGGGGGAGATGTCCGGCAGGACAGAGGGGGGCGCGAAGGAACTCGGCGCTCAAGGCCTTCGCCCTACGCCATCGCGTGGCGATGGTTGGCCGAGTAATGCCCGGTCAAATGATGCTCGAGCTGGCGTTCGATGTCGGTGAGCAGGCTGGACGCGCCGAAGCGGAACAGGTCCGGCTCGAGCCACGGCCGGCCGAGCTCTTCCTTCATCAGCACCAGCCAGTCCAGCGAGACCTTGGCGGTGGAGATGCCGCCCGCCGGCTTGAAGCCGATCAGGTAGCCGGTCTCCTCGAAATAGGCGCGGATGGCGCGCACCATGGCAAGGCCGACGGGGAGCGTGGCGTTGACGCTTTCCTTGCCGGTCGACGTCTTGATGAAGTCCGCCCCTGCCATCATCGCCACCATGGAGGCAAGCATGACGTTGCGCAGCGTGGCGAGGTCGCCGGTGCCAAGGATGACCTTGAGATGCGCATCGCCGCAGGTAGCGCGCATGGCGACGATCTCGTTGAACAGCTCGCGCCATTTGGCGCCGTAGACCAGGCCGCGCGGGATGACGACGTCGATCTCGTCGGCGCCGTCCTTCACCGAGGCCTCGATCTCCTGCAGGCGGGTCGAGAGCGGCGCAAGGCCGTGCGGGAAAGCGGTCGAGACGGCGGCGACATGGACGCCGGTGCCGCGCACGGCGTCGACCGCGGTGGCGACGAAGGGATGGTAGACGCAGACCGCCGCCGGGCGGATGGTTTCGCCTGATATGCCCAGACCCTCGACGATATCCTTGCGTAGCGGATTGATCGCCTTGGCGCAGAGCCGGCGCACGCGCTCGTCGGTGTCGTTGGAGTTCAGCGTTGTCAGATCCATGCAGGCGATGGCCCGCAGCAGCCAGGCCGCCTGGTTGTCGGCTTTGATCGAGCGCCGCTTGGTCAGCGTGGCGACGCGGCGCTCTAGCGCCGAGCGGTTGACGCTGCGCACCGATTCCAGGAAGCCGAGATCGAGCTTCATGCCGGGGTTGCGGGCAATACCGTGCTCCAGCGGCAGCGGCGTGTTGGCGGCAGCGCGCGCCGGCAGCGGCATCACCTTGGAAGCGCCAGCGCCTGCTTCGCGGATCGTGCTCATCTCCTGCCCTTTCACTCAGCGACCTCAGCCGAAGATAACCCGCGAAGCGATGCTTCACGAGTCCTTCAGTGGGTCATAGCGGAAAAAGGCGGCAAGAGCAGCTGATTTTTGACCGTATGGTCAAAACATCATGCTGGGTAGGCGCTCCCGGCGTTGGAGATTGGCCGCAACGCCCATCCCTTCGTCATACTCGGGCTTGACCCGAGTATCCGTGCCGTGACCTCTGCCGCAGAGTGCAACGGTGCAGAATTCTGTAACCGCCGCAACGCCTTGGCGTAACGGCATGGATTCTAAGGTCTGCGCGCGTCGCTCCGCTCCTTGCTCCGCCCTAGAATGACGAAGCGCGAATGTCGCCGCTAATCTCAGACGCCTCCAACAGAGCTGGCGGACCGCGATATGTCTCAGCCGACGAAGGCGCGCTCGACGACGAAGCTTGCCGGATGGCTTAAGGAACCTTCCTGGAAGCCGAGGCTCTCGGCGAGTTCCTTGACGTCCTTCAGCATGTGCATCGAGCCGCAGATCATGATGCGGTCGGTCTCGGGATTGAGCTTGTCGATGCCGAGGTCGGAATAGAACTTGCCCGAGCCGATCAGCGCGGTGATGCGGCCCATTCGCGCCGACTCTTCCCGCGTCGTCGAATTGTAGAGCGTGACGTGGCCGCCGGTCAGCTCGCCGATCAGCGGGTCGTTTTCGAGCCCGGCCACCAGTTCCTGGCCGTAGGTAAGCTCGGCATTGTCGCGGCAGGTATGGGTGAGGATGACCTCGTCGAACTTCTCATAGGTATCGGGGTCGCGCAGCAGGCTGGCAAAGGGCGCGATGCCGGTGCCGGTCGAGATCATGACGACGCGCTTGGCAGGCGTCAGCGCGTCGAGCACCAGCGTGCCGGTCGACTTCTGGCGCATGATGACGGTGTCGCCGACCTGGATCTTCTGCAGCTCGGAGGTCAGCGGACCGTCCGGCACCTTGATCGAGAAGAATTCGAGCTCGTCGTCCCAGGCGGGGCTGGCGACCGAATAGGCGCGGAAGATCGGCTTGTCGGCATTGGGCAGGCCGATCATGACGAATTCGCCGGAGCGGAAGCGCAGCGACTGCGGGCGGGTGATGCGGAAGGAGAACAGCCGGTCGGTGTAATGCTTCACCGACACCACGGTCTCGGCGTAGACATTGGCCGGGATCGGGAACTGCAGCGGCTTCGAGCCTGCGACGTTCAACGCGGATGTCGTGTTCATTCCAACCCAACTTTCCGGCCCAGATGGAACGCACTGGGCGCCAAACTTTTTCCTGCGCGCCCGAACGGTCAGGTTCCGGCGTGCTCCTCACACACTGCCAAGCGGTAAGCTCTTGTGTCGGGAATTTATTAGTATACAAATGATCTTCAGGTCAAGATGGCAGCGTAAAACGCCTTTCCAAACCAAGGCATATCCGTAGTTCTGGCATTTCGGGTTTCGGCAATGAGTGAGAAATTTTCGGCGCCGGCTGGAAGCGTCGTTGCCGGCATCGATGTCGGCGGGACCTTCACCGATCTGCTCTTGATCGACGGCAAGGCTGGCGGCAAGGTCCATATCGCCAAGACGCCGACCACGGTGGAGAACCAGGCCTTCGGCGTGGTCGCAGCACTTGGCGCCACCGGTTTTCCGATCGACGGCATCGACCTCATCGTGCATGGCACGACGACCACCACCAACGCCGTGCTGGAGCGCCGGCTGGCGCGGACCGGCATGATCACCACGCGCGGCTTTCGCGACGTGATCGAACTTGGCCGCCGAACAAGGCCGCAGGCTTATGGCATGACGGGAACTTTCGTGCCGGTCATTCCCCGCGACCTTCGGCTCGAAGTGTCGGAGCGGGTCGAGGCGTCGGGCGCCGTGCGCATTCAACTCGACGAAGCCGAGATGCGCGACGCAGTGAAAAAGCTGCTCGACGCCGGCTGCGAGTCGCTGGTCATCCATTTCCTGCACTCCTACGCCAACCCATCGCATGAGCGGCGGGCCGCCGAGATCGCGGCGGAGGTCTGGCCGAACGGCCACATCACCACCGGACATGCGCTGCTCTCGGAAGCGCGCGAGTTCGAGCGCGGCGTGACGGCTGCCGTCAACGCCTCGGTGCAGCCGATCCTGGAGCGCTATGTCGAGCGGCTGCGCAAGGAGCTTGGCGCGAAAGGCTACGCCCGCGACTTCCTGATCATGAACGGCAATGGCGGCATGATCTCGGCCCGTTTCGTCACGCTGGAATCGGCCAAGACCGTGATGTCCGGCCCGGCCTCCGGCGTGATCGCCGCCGCCTATACGGGAAAACGCGCCGGCTTCGGCAACCTCGTCACCTACGACATGGGCGGCACATCGACCGACGTGGCGCTGATCCGCAACGCGGAACCCGCCGTGTCGAACGAGATCGAGATCGAATATGCGATGCCGATCCATGTGCCGATGGTGGCGGTGCACACGGTCGGCGCCGGCGGCGGCTCGATCGCGCGCGTCGACGCGGCCGGGCTGATCCAGATCGGCCCGGAAAGCGCCGGCGCCAATCCAGGCCCGATCTGCTACGGGCGCGGCGGTATGGAACCGACCATCACCGACGCCAATCTGGTGCTCGGCCGCCTGGCGCCGAAGAAGTTGCTCGCCGTCGACAATCCGGTCACCGTCGAGCGCGTGACCTCGATCTTCGAGGACAAGATTGGCAAGCGCACCGGCCTTTCCGGCGTCGAAGCCGCCGGCGCGGTGCTGCGGCTCGGCAACATGAAGATGGCGGGCGCCATCCGCATGGTGTCGGTGTCGCGCGGCCACGACCCGCGCGATTTCGCGCTGTTCGCCTTCGGCGGCGCCGGACCGCTGCATGCGACGGCGCTCGCCCGCGAACTCGGCCTGCCCAGGGTGCTGGTGCCGGCGCGCCCCGGCATCACCAATGCGCTCGGCTGCGTCGTCGCGGATTTGCGCCACGACTTTGTCAACACCATCAACCAGCCGGTCGGTGGGCTCGATGAAGCTTCGCTTCGCGAGTTATTGGAACGGCACCGTAACGAAGGCGAGGCGCTGATCGCCAAGGAAGCGGTGAAGCCGGACGCGATCCGCGTCACGCATTCCGCCGACATGCAGTTCGTCGGCCAGACGCACATCATCAACGTGCCGCTGCCCTCGTCCTCGGTATCACGAGAAACGCTGCAGCTTCTGTTCGAAAAGGCCTATTTCTCCCGTTTCAAGGTCGAGCTGCCCGAAATCCGCGCCAACCTCGTCAACCTCAACACCTCGGTCACCGGCGTGCGGCCGCAGATCGACCTGTCGCGGCTGATCGACCCGGCAGGCCGCGGGGCAACGCTTGAGGAAGCGCGGCGCGAGATCCGGCCGGTCTGGTACGACGGTCGCTGGTACGACACGCCGGTCTATGCGCGCGAAAAGCTGCCGCTCGACGCCGTGATCGAGGGACCGGCGATTCTCGAACAGATGGACGCCACGACTGTGCTCGAACCCGGCGACCGGGCGCGCTCGGATGCGGACGGCAACATCATCATCGACATCGGCGAGGCCTGACAATGCCAGCGTTTGGGGCAAAACTCGACACGATCACGCTTTCGGTGCTGCAGGCCGCACTGCAGCAGGTCTGCGACGAGATGGACCTGACCTTTTCCCGCGCGGCCTTCTCGCCGGTCATCGCGGAAGCCAACGACCGCTCGGACGGCATTTATTCGGGGGTCGACGGTTCGCTGATCGCGCAAGGCAGCCAGGGCCTGCCGGTGTTCGTCGGCGTCATGCAGTATTCCACCAAGACCGTGATCGAGATGATCGCCGACGGGCGGTGCCTGGCGCCGGATCCGGGCGACATCTACATCGTCAACGATCCCTATCTCGGCGGCACGCATCTGATGGATGTGCGCTTCGTCATGCCGGTCTATCGCGGCGGCAAGATCTTCTGCTGGCTTTCCAACACCGGTCATTGGCCTGATATCGGCGGCTCGGTGCCGGGCGGCTTTTCGGCCTCTGCCACCGCGGTCGAACAGGAAGGGCTGCGGCTGCCGCCGGTGAAACTGTTCAAGAAGGGCGCGCTCGATCCCGAGATCTACGCCATCATCTGCTCGAACATCCGGGTCGCCGACCAGCGTATCGGCGACATCCGCGCGCAGGCCGCCGCATTGCTGATCGGCCAGGACAGGCTCAATGAAATCCTGGATCGTTACGGTGACGAAACCGTCGTCGAGGCGATCGCGGAACTGCGCCGCCGCGCCGCCGAGCAGATGCGCGCCTCGATCGTCGTCATACCGGACGGCGTTTATCGCTCGCAGGCCTTCGTCGATTCCGACGGGGTGGTGAACGAGCCGCTGACCATCGATCTCGCCGTCGAGAAGCAGGGCGACACGCTGACCTTCGACTTTGCCGGCTCATCGAAACCTTGCGCCGGCCCGATGAACAGCGTGCTGGCGACGACCTTGTCGTCCGTCTACCTCGCCATGCGCCATATCTTCCCGGAAGTGCCGATCAGCGCCGGCGCCTTCGAGCCGCTCATCGTCAAGCGGCCGGAAGGCACATTCCTCGACGCAAAATATCCGCGGCCCGTATCAGGCTGCGCGGCGGAAGTGTCGCAACGCATCGCCGAAGCGGTGTTCGCGGCCATGGTACAGGCGCTGCCGGAAAAGGTGACGGCGGCGCCCGCCGGCTCCAGCGGCAATTTCGCGCTCGGCGGCAACGATCCGGCGCGCGGCCGCGACTATGTCATGTACCAGATCTCCGGCGGCGGCTATGGCGGCAATGCGGGCCATGACGGACTGAGCAATGGCTGCTCGACCATCGGCATCTCGAAGTCGCCGCCGGTCGAGATCATGGAGCAGGCCTTTCCGGTGCTCTACCGCCACTACGCGCTGCGTGAAGGCTCCGGCGGCGCGGGCAAGCATCGCGGCGGCTTCGGGCTTGCCTATGAGGTGGAGATATTGCGCGGCGAGGCGCGTGCGTCCTTCGTCATGGACCATGGCCGCTTCGGACCACAGGGCGCGCTCGGCGGCAGGGATGGCGAGCCGAACAGCGTGACTGTGTTCCGGAACGGCGAAGCGCATGTGCCACCGCATCTTTCCAAGGAGCAGGACATCGCGCTCAAGGCCGGCGACCGCGTGCGTGTGGGCACGCCAGGCGGCGGCGGCTATGGCGATCCGCGCGAGCGCGACCCGAAGCAGATCGCCGAGGATGTCAGGCTTGGTTACTATACGGCCGAGCAGGCCAGGGAGATGTTCGGGGTGGACTTGTAGGGGGACGGGCGTGGCATTAGGCCAAACGCCCGGGTCGAGTTCCCGCCAACCCCCCCTCTGCCCTGCCGGGCATCTCCCCCGCAAGGGGGGAGATCGGCCGTCACCTTCGCTTTCGCCAATCGCCAACGCTGCAGGACGAGCGCCGGCGTTCGAACTGCTAATCTCCCCCCTTGCGGGGGAGATGGCCGGCAGGCCAGAGGGGGGTGCTGTCCCTCCAGCGTCGAAAGCAACCCTTCACGCCAGTTTCGCCAGCAGCCGCAAAAAGGTCGCCGCCTCCTTGGCCGTCAGCGGCGCCAGCGTTTCCTCTGTAATCGTGCGGGCAAGCGGGATCAGCCGCTCGATCGCCTCGCGGCCTTGCGGCGTCAAATTGACCAGCAGCCGCCTTTTGTCGACCTCGTGCTTGGAAACCTCGACCAGTCCCCGCGCCTTCAGCCGATCGATGACGCCTTTCACGGTGGCGGCGTCCATGGCGATCAGCGTTCCCAACTGGTTCTGCGAAGTCTCGCCGATGTCGTAGAGCTTGGCGAGAGCCGCGAACTGCGGCGGCGTCAGGTCGCCGATATGCGAGGCGAAGAGCGCGACGTGGCGCTGATGCGCCTTGCGCAGGATGAATCCGACCTGATCCTGCAGATGGTAGTTGTTCTCGTCGCCGTCTTCGGCCTCGACCAGCCGCAGCAGATTGTCCTCGCCGCTCATCTCAAACCGTCCCATGCCTTGATGTCCTGCGCCGCCAGGCCACCCATGCGGTTGTGGACGCGCGGACCGCAGGTCATGGCGAGGCAAAACAGGATCTCGTCGGGACGCGGGCCGTCGCTGATGCCGACTTCCATCGCATCGAAATGGCTGCGCACATAGGCGGCGTTGATATGGCCGAGCGGCACGTCGAGCCGCGAGCCGAAGGCGCCGACCTTCTTGGCCGACGGCACGATGGCCTTGGCGTCGCCCAATCGCTCGCGCATGGCGTAGCCGCCGGGCACGTGCCACAGCGCACCGTGCTCCAATTCGCCGGCCGCGCCGACGATGGCGCCCTTTCCGTAGCCGTCGATCTTCTTCACGTCGCCGCCGAGCGCCGCGATCAGCCTGTCGGAGAGCAGCAGCCCGAGCGGCTTCAGGTCTTCCATCGCGCCTTGCAGGTCCTCGACATAGCGGCCGGCGAAGGGGTTCTTGACCACGGCGAGAGCCGCCGCGCGAAGGCGGGGCTCTTTCGCCACCGGGCCGCCATCGTGAAAAATCTCCTCGGTCAGAACCGCGACCTTGCGGATCGGAAAGTCAGGCATGGGCAGTTTCCTTCGCTTTATGTTTGTTGGGCGCGGCGAGCGCCACCGAACCACTGATGCGGGCCTCGCCCGCCAAAAACAGCGCCGATGCGGCGATCAGGCCGCGCCGGCGAAAATCTTCGGCGACGGCAAGGCCGTTGTCCAGCGCGCGCGCAACCTCGGCGGGCGCGAGCGCGCCGACGCTTTGTGTCACCAGCATCTCACCGAGATCGCTGTCCGGGGCCAGGTCGCGCGCCGCGGCGCGGACGATGGCAGGGTGACCGGGAAGATCGACGGCGTTGGCAATCAACGTCGCCGCCGCGTCGGCCTCGGCGCCGGTCGGGGCGAGAACGGTAACGGCGTCGGCGATCCCGAATGAAAACGAGCGGCCGCGCCAGCCGCTGGTGGCAACGCCGCGCACGCCGTCCTGAGCGCGAATGGTGACGCGATCGGCCATGCCACTCCCGGTGCCGGCGATGGCCACCGTCATCGACTGGCTTCTGCCGAGATGGAGGGCGCAATCGCCGCCATTGTTGACGTAAGCGCGATCGAGCCGGCGGCCGGCGAGCATTGAGCCAAGAATTTCGTCGGCTACCGAACCGGCAACGGCGGCCATCGGGGTGATGAAGCATTCCGCCAATGACGTGACGGCTGCTTCCATGCGGCGCGCCGTAGGGCCGGCAAAACTGCGGGGCGCCAGGAAGAATGCAGGAAGCCGCAATTCGGGCAGCTCTTCGACCACCTCGATCAGGATCGTCTGAAAGCGGGCGACTGCCTGTTCGTAAGCGGCGCGGCGTTCATCCGCTTCGCCAAAGGCCTCGACGACCAGGTCGATCGGCCCATGGTTGAGATGGAGCCGCCTGCCGTCGGCAAGCCAATGCGCCTGCGGGCCGTTCATCAGCCGGCACCATTCGCCGCTGAACGCCGCAGCTGCGCCAGCGGCGGCCAGGGATTGCCGGCCGGCGCGCCGGTGTTGTTGCGCGGGTTGAGGTATTCGCCGCCCTTGGCGAGGATGTCCTCGACGCTGCGGATCTCGTTTTCGTAGCCGCCGAGCCTGACATAGTCGTCGCGGCGCATGGTGAACTCGATCGGCGCCACCAGCGCCGGCGTCGGCACATAGCCGAAGGCGCCTTCCGGCACGCGGGTGACGTCGACCATCAGCGTGATGCCGCCGCCCGGCCAGACATAGACGGGCGCGCCGCCGACGGTCACATAGGTCTTCAGGCCCTGCACCGAGCGGGTCAGGTTGACCGGGTTCTCGGTGACGCCGGCGCGCAGCGAGCCGCCGGCGCCGCCGATGAAGAGAACCGTGCACAAAGCCGGTTCGCAATTGTCCTCGATCAGGCCGACGGACTTTTGCAGCCGTTCCGGGAACGGCTTTTCGACCGGCTTCAGTTCGTCGTCGAGCTCGTAATAGGCGAATTGCTCGCCGGTGGTCGACACCATCAGCAGCGACAGGCCCGGACGCGCGCCTTTCTTGGCATTCCAGTCGCCGAGGATCGATAGTGGGTCTGAAATCGTGGTGCCGCCCCAGCCGAGCCCGGGCTCGGACACCTTGAAGTAGCGGCCGGGCGTCGAGCGGCGGCCGATGATCTTGATGCCGGTGTCCTCCCAGCCCAGCACCTTGCCGGCCTGATGCTCGGAGACGACGCCGGTGATGTGGTCGTCGACCACCACCACTTCGTCGACCAACCCGCGCCATTGCGTGGCGAACATGCCGATGGTGGCCGAGCCGCAGCCGACGCGCATGCGGTGCTCGACCTTGCCGTCGATGACCGGCGGTTTGCCGGCTTCGACGATCACCGTCGCGCCGCCGTCAATGCTGAGCTCGACCGGTTTCCTGTTGCAGAGGTCGAGCAGCGCATCGCAAGTAGCGCGCCCTTCAGCCTTGGAGCCGCCGGTAAGGTGATGCACGCCGCCAAGCGACAGCATCTGCGAGCCGTATTCGCCGGTGGTGACATGGCCGATCGCCTCGCCTTCCGAGCGCACCGTTGCCGCCTCGTCGCCGATGTGGCGGTCGGTGTCGATCTTCACCTTGACGCCGCAATAGGAGAAGATGCCTTCGGTGACGACGGTGACGAGATCGACGCCCTCGACCTCCTGGCTGACGATGAAGGGCGCCGGCTTGTAGTCCGGATAGGTGGTGCCGGCGCCGATCGCGGTGACGAAGCGATGGCCGGTGTTGACCAGCTCGCCGTTCCAGGCATCGCCCTCGGCGACGAACGGCACGACCGCGCCGCCGGTTTCGGCCGCGTGGTCGAGAATGGTCAGCGGGTCCATGCGCACGATGCGGCCGCCGACATTGCCGTAGCGGTCGCAGGCGCCGGTGCGGCCATCGGCGATGTAGCACATGACGGGACAGGCATCGCAGCGAATCTTCTCCGCCACCTGTTTCTCGCCGGGATCGTGGGTTTCGAAACGTTCGGCAAGCTCGCTCATCGGCGCGCCTCCTTCTCGCGGATCGCCGCAAGGATGCGGCTCGGCGTCGCCGGCACCTTGGTGACCAGGACGCCGGTGGCATGGCGGATGGCGTTGAGGATCGCCGGCGCGGTCGGGATCAGCACATGCTCGCCAAGGCCCTTGGCGCCGAAGGGTCCCTCCGGATCCGGAACCTCGACCAATATGTGCTCGACCGGCGGCACGTCGCCGATGGTAGGGATGAGGTAGTCGTGCAGGTTCTCGGTGCGTCCGGGGATGTATTCCTCCATCAGCGCCATGCCGATGCCCTGCGCGATGCCGCCCTCGATCTGGCCTTCGACCAGCACCGGGTTGATCGCCTTGCCGACGTCGTGCGCGGCGGTGATCCTGATCAGCTTCACCGTGCCGAGCTTGAGGTCGACCTCGAGCTCGGCGATCTGCGCGCCATAGCCATAGACGGCGTAGGGCTTGCCCTGGCCCTTGGCGTCGAGCGGCAGCGTCGGCGGGTCGTAGGTTTCCTCGGCGACGAACACCAGGCCGTCGGCATCGGCCTTGAGTGCTGCGAGGTCGATGCGCCGCGCGGCATCGCCTTCGCGAATTGAGATGCTGGCATCGTCGAGCGCGATCGTCGCCTGGCCGGAGACATTGGCGAAGCGCAGGATTTTCTCGCGCAATGCGCGGCCTGCCTTCTCCGCCGCCTTGCCGGTCACGAAAGTCTGGCGCGAAGCCGATGTCTTGCCGGCGTCGGGCGTGATCCCGGTATCGGCGCTCTTCAGCTTGAACCTGCCCAGCGGCAGGCCGAGCGCGTCGGCGCAGATCTGCGTGATGACCGTGTTGGAGCCTTGGCCGATATCGACCGCGCCTTGGTGCAGGACGACGTCGCCGGAGGCCGAGATGCCGACCTTGATGGTCGAGGGATTGGGCAGCGAAGTGTTGCCGCAGCCGTACCAGCAGGAGGCGACGCCGACGCCGCGCTTGCTTGCGCTATGGATCGCATTGAACGCCTCCGCGTCCGCCAGCGCGCGCGCCCAATGCGGCTGAAGCTGCTCCAGGCATTCGCCGATGCCGACGCCCGACTCGAGGCGCTGGCCGGTGACCGTCTCGCAGCCGTCACGCAGGCAATTCCTTAGCCGGAAGTCCAGCCGATCGATGCCCAGCTTGCCGGCAAGCTCGTCATAGAGCGTCTCCTGCATGATCGTCGACTGGGGAACGCCAAAGCCGCGGAAGGCCCCCGCGATCGGGCCGTTGGTGTGGATGGCATAGCCGGCCGCCCGGTAGTTCGGCGTGAGATAGGGGCCGGAGGCATGCACCGGCACGCGGTTGGCGACCGTCGGCCCCCAGCTGGCATAGGCGCCGGTGTTGAAATCGCCCTCGAAGACCATGCCGGTGACGCGGCCTTCGGCATCGGCGCCGATGGTCGCCTTCATCTCGGCCGGATGACGCTTGGTGGTCGACATCATCGATTCGTTGCGCGTGTAGGCAAGTGCGGCCGGCCGTCCCGTCTTCATCGCCACAAGGCCGATGAGAGGCTGCAGCGAGACATCGAGTTTCGAGCCGAAGCCGCCGCCTGTAGCGGTCGGCACGATGCGCACCTTGTCGACGGCTAGGCCCAGCACCTTGGCCGTCTCGTCGCGGTCCATATAGGGCGCCTGGGTACAAGCAACGACGACCAGCGTGTCGCCGTCCACATAAGCATAGCCGGCTTCCGGCTCGATATAGGCGTGCTCGACAAAAGAGGTCTCGATGGCGCCCGACACGGTGGCAGCGGAAGCTGCCAGCGCTCCCTCAGGATCGCCGCGTTCGACCAGGCCGGAGGTGAGCAGGTTCGCCGGCCGGTGGCCGTGGATCAGCGCGGCACCCTCGGCCTTCGCCTCGGCGGGCTGCAGCATATGCGGCAGTTCCGTCCATCCGATCGGAAAATCCGTCAGGTCGAGATCGAGGATCGCCTCGCGCTCGCCCGCCACCAGCGCCACCGCCTCGCCGCGCAGACGGACAAAACCCTCGGCCAACGCGGGCTGGTCGGCGAAGGGACCGATGGCGCCGAAGCAGTTGTGGCCCGGGATGTCGGCCGCCGTGAAGACGCCGGCAATGCCGGGATGCGCTTTCGTCCAGGCATCGAGATCGCCGAAGCTGAAGCGGGCATGATAGTGCGGCGAGCGCACCACAAGCACCGACAATGCGTCGGCCGGAAAGGAGTCTCCACCGAACATCTCGTCGCCCGTGACTTTCGGCACGCCGTCGAGGCGGATGGGAGAGGCGCCGACGGCGTGGCCCACTTCCGGGAGGCGAAGATCGATCCCGTTCATATGCCGCGAGGCGCCCATCACCGCCGCGACGATCTTCCTGTAGCCGGTGCAGCGGCAGAGCACGCCGCCCAGCGCATCCTGCGTCTCGGTCTCGCTTGGCGTGGGGTTGCGTTCCAAAAGCGCGGTGGCCGCGACCATCAGGCCGGGCGTGCAAATGCCGCATTGCGCGGCGCCGTGTTCGAGGAACGAGGCCTGCAAGGCGGACAGCCGGCCATTGGCAAGGCCTTCGACGGTGGTGACGGAAGCACCGACCACGGAGGCCGCCGGCATCAGGCAGGCGCAAACCGGATTGCCGTCGACCAGCACGGTGCAGGCGCCGCAATCGCCGGCATCGCAGCCGACCTTGGTGCCGGTCAGCCGCAACTCGTCGCGCAAGACCTGCGACAGCCGCCTGACCGGCGGCACGGATACGCTGACAGCCGCGCCGTTGACCTCGAAGGCAATCTCGGCGCGTTCCATGCCGGACTGGGCCATGCCAGGCTGGGTCATGCTCATGCGGCCACCTTGCCTTCACCGGAACCGATCGCGGCGCGCACCGCGCGGACGACGATCTCGCGCGCCGCGTCCTGCCGATACTCGGCGCTGCCGCGCACATCGGCGATCGGCGACAGTTCATCGATCGGCGCGGACAGCACCGTGTCCGCAAGGGCAGAAGTGACAGGCTGCCCGCGCAACGCCGCCTCGACGCCGGCGAGACGACGGGCAACGGCCGAGCAGGAGCCGACGGCGATCGCCGCATCGGCGACGACGCCATTCTCGACCACGAGCCGGGCTGCCGCCATGGCGATCGAGATGACGAGGTAGCGCCGGGCGCCGAGCTTGACGAAAGCCGAGGCGCCGACGGCGGAGCGCTTCGGCACACGAATGGCGGTGACCATCTCGCCCGGCTGCAGGGCGGTGCGGCGATTGCCGAGGATGAAGTCACCGAGCGGAAGATGGCGGACGGCTGTGGCCGAGCGCAGTTCGACGTCGGCTTCGAGCGCCAGCAATGCCGGCACGCCGTCGGCCGCAGGCGAGGCATTGCAGAGATTGCCGGCTACCGAGGCGACATTCTGGATTTGGACCGAGCCGACCTCGCGCGCGGCGGCCTTCAGCGCGTCGAACGCCGTCGGCAGCGGATGGCGGACAACGTCCGTCCAGGTGGTGCGAGCGCCGATGCGCCAATGATCGTCGGCCTCGGCGATGCCGCGCAGTTGGGCGAGACCATTGATGTCGAGGATGTTGTCGCGGAAGGGTTTGGCGCCCTGCGTCGGATAGAAATCGGTGCCGCCGGCCAGAATGCGCCAGCGATCCTCGCCAAGCAAAGCCAGCGCCTCGTCGACCGTGGTGGGTTTCGCGTAACGGATCACGCTCTGCCTTCCAGACAATTGGGCCTTCCCGAAAAGGGGCCTTCCCCTGGCCCTCCGAAGTGCCTGCTTCGGGTCTTCCCGCCGGCATGCGCACCGGTCAAATTTCATTCGTATGCAAATGATATCAGGCCGGCGGCAATTGTCAAAGCCAGAGTTGGCGCCGCGAACACCTGAACGCGATTGTTATGGCGCCGGAGGTTGACGCCGCCGGCCATCTGGTCAAGGTTCCGTGTCCGGCCGCGTCAGCGGCTTTTGGACTGGAGCCCCCAAGCTGAAACGAGAGGGAACCGCATGGCCGAAGAAGCGCTCATCGTCATCGACCTGCAGAATGATTTTTGCCCCGGCGGCGCGCTGGCGGTTGCCGGCGGCGACGAGATCGTGCCTTTGGTCAACGACCTGATCCGGCGCAGCGAGCATGTGATCCTGACTCAGGACTGGCACCCCGCCGGCCATTCGAGCTTCGCCTCCAGCCATCCCGGCAAGCAGGCTTTCGAAACCATGGAGATCCCCTATGGGCCGCAGACGCTTTGGCCGGACCATTGCATCCAGGGCAGTCTCGGTTCCGATTTCCATTCCGGGCTCGCCTGGACCAAGGCCGAGCTGGTGATCCGCAAGGGGTTCCGCACCGCGATCGACTCCTACTCGGCCTTCTTCGAGAACGACCATACGACGCCGACCGGCCTTGCCGGCTACCTGAAGGAGCGCAGCATCGACACGATCACGCTTGTCGGGCTTGCTACGGATTTCTGCGTCGCCTTCTCCGCCCTCGACGCGGTGAAGCAAGGATTCAAGACGACGGTGCGGCTCGACGCCTGCCGCGGCATCGATCTCAACGGCTCCGTCGAGGCGATGCTGGGGCGGATGCGCGAGGCCGGCGTGACGCTCGACGATCATCTGTCGGACTGACCGGACTGTGGGGAAGGCCCCCCTCACCCGGATTGCCCGCCGAATTGCGAAGGGCAATTCGGTGCAATCCGACCTCTCCCCGAGGGGAGAGGAGGTCGCCGGTATGCGCCGCCGGATTGCGGGTTCCCCCTTCTCCCCTTGTGGGAGAGGGTGTCGCCGACGGCGACGGATGAGGGAGCTTTTTCCATATTTCACCGCGCTCGCCATCGCGATGCTGTTTCCAGCACAGGCGCTGGCCGCCGAAATCCACGAACTGCCCGGCGCCGCGATGTCGCTGTGGTGGGGCCTGCCCTTTGCCGGCCTGCTCTTGTCGATCGCGACCGGGCCGCTGCTCTTCCCGCATGTGTGGGAACATCACTACGGCAAGATCGCCGCTGCCTGGGCCGTGCTGGCGGTCGTGCCGCTGGCGGTGGCCTTCGGCCTTGCTTCGGCAGGCGACGCGGTGCTGCACACGCTGCTTACCGAATATCTGTCCTTCATCATCCTGTTGTTCGCGCTCTACACGATTTCGGGCGGCATCCTGCTTGCCGGCAACATCCACGGCACCCCGCTGGTCAACGCCGGGCTGCTGCTGATCGGCGCGATGCTCGCCTCGGTCATCGGCACGACCGGCGCTTCGATGATCCTGATCCGGCCGATGCTGCGCGCCAATGACAACCGGCCGTTCAACGCCCATGTGGTGATCTTCTTCATCTTCCTGGTTTCCAACATCGGCGGCTCGCTGACGCCGCTCGGCGATCCGCCTTTGTTCGTCGGCTTCCTGCGCGGCGTCGACTTCTTCTGGACGACCGCAAATCTGTGGCGGGAGACGTTGTTCGTCGGCGGTGTCGTGCTCGCCGTGTTCCTGGCGATCGACATCATCCTGCATCGCCGCGAGGGCGGCATGCCGAAGATCAAGGATCCCACTCCGGACACGAAGGTGCGTCTGCGCGGCCTGGCCAACCTGCCGCTGCTGGCCGGCGTCATCGGCGCCATCCTGCTTTCGGCCGCGTGGAGGCCCGGCGTCAGCTTTACCGTCCTGGGCATCAGCCTCGAACTGCAGAACCTCGCGCGCGACGCCATCATCCTAGCGCTGGCGTGGCTGTCACTTCGCGTCTCGTACAAGAGCCACAGGGAAGCCAACGGCTTCACCTGGGGGCCGATTGCCGAAGTGGCGAAATTGTTTGCCGGCATTTTCGTCTGCATCGTGCCGGTCATCGCGATCCTGAGAGCCGGCCATGACGGTGCCCTGGCGCCGCTGGTCGCGCTGGTCACGTCGGCGGATGGCCAGCCTAACAACCTTGCCTATTTCTGGCTGACCGGGGGGCTGTCGTCCTTCCTCGACAACGCGCCGACCTATCTGGTGTTCTTCGAGCTCGCCGGCGGCGACGCCCGGCATTTGATGACGGAGGCTGCCTCGACGCTTGCGGCGATCTCGGCCGGCGCGGTGTTCATGGGCGCCAACACCTATATCGGCAACGCGCCGAACTTCATGGTCTATGCCATCGCCCGGCATCGCGGCGTGAAGATGCCCGGCTTCTTCGGCTATATGGCGTGGTCGGGTGCGGTGCTGATCCCGACGTTCTTGATCGCCGGGTTTTTGTTTTTTCGATGAGCTGAGCTACTCAATTTCCACCGCCGGCGCTGCCCCTCATCTGGCTGCCGCCATCTTCTCCCCGTGAACGGCAGGGCTATGAGGGGCAGCGCAGCGGCCGATAGTCTTGGTACGAACGCGCATTCAGCGCTTATCCCACACCGACATACCGCCGCACCGCCGACGGATCGGCGCGCAATTCCTCGACATCGACCGTCTCGCGATTGCGGCCGTTCTCGATGAACGAGACGCGATCGGCGACCGAGAGCACGGCGTCGACCCGCTGTTCGACCAGGATGGTGGAGACGCCTAGCTGTCGCAATTTCGCCACCGTCTCGCGAATTTTCGCGATCATGGACGGCATCAGCCCTTCGGTCGGTTCGTCGAGCAACAGCACCTGCGGCTCGAGGCAGAGCGCGCGGGCCATGGCCAGCATCTGCTGCTCGCCGCCGGAGAGCGTGCCGGAGCGTTGCCTCAGCCGTTCCCTGAGCAACGGGAAGAGATCGAGCACGCTCTCGCGGGTTTGCTTGCCCTTGCCGCGCGCCATCAGGCCGATCTCGATGTTTTCCGCCACCGTCATCTCGGCGAACAATCGCCTGCCCTGCGGCACATAGGCGACGCCGGCCTTCGGCACGTCATGCGCGGCGAGCCCGGTCAATTCCTTGCCGTCCAGTTTGATCGAGCCGCCGGCCGCCGGGACCAGGCCCATGATCGCCTTCAGCGTCGTCGTCTTGCCGGCGCCGTTGCGGCCGAACAGGCACAGCACCTCGCCCTTGTTGAGCACGAGGTCGAGGCCGTAGAGCACCTGCACCTCGCCATAGAAGCAGTCAAGACCGGAAATGGTGAGCAATCCCGTGTCAGCCATGGGTCGCTCCGAGATAGGCATCCTGCACCTCGGCGTTGGCGCGGATCTGCTCCGGCGTGCCTTCGGCGAGGATCTTTCCCGAATTGAAGACGGTGATGCGGTCGGCAAGCTGCATGACCACCGGCATGTTGTGCTCGATCAGAAGCACGGTGGCGTCCTTGGCGATCTCGCGCACCAGCGTGATGAAATTGTCGATCTCGGCGTCGGCCAGGCCTTGCGTCGGCTCGTCGAGGATCAGCAGGCGCGGTTTCAGCGACAGTCCCATCGCCACTTCGAGCAGGCGCTGGTGGCCGTAGGAGAGCTGTCCCGCCAGCGTGCCGGCGCGGTCGGCCAGGCCGGTGCGCTCCAGCGCCGACATCACGCCGGCCCTGACCGCGCCTCTGGAGCGGCCATCCGTCAATGTGCGCTGCACCGGCAACGCGACATTGTCGAAGGCGGTGAGGTTGGCAAAGACGCTGGTGATCTGAAAGGTGTAGGCGACGCCGAGGCGGACCCTGGCATAGGCCGGCAGGCTGGTGATGTCGCTACCGTCGAAGACGATCATGCCCGACGACGGCTGGATGCGGCCCGAGAGCAGGCTGACGAAGGTGGTCTTGCCGGCGCCGTTGGGTCCGATGATGGCGCGGATCTCGCCCGGCATCAGCGTGAAGTCGACGCCGTCGACGGCGCGAAGACCGCCGAAATTGCGCGACAGGCCCTTGGTGGTCAGCAGCGGCATCATGGCAGCCACCCCAGCCAGCGCTGGCGGATGCTGCCCATAATGCCCTTCGGAGCAAACAGGACGAGCAGGATGAGCGCCACGCCGACGATCAGGAGATAGGCGGAGGTGAAGCCGCTGGTAATGTCGGTGACGTAATACATGAACAGCGTGCCGATGAGCGGCCCGAGCGTGGTCGCGGCACCCCCCAGCAGCACCCAGAGCAGCGGCAGGATCGAATATTGGACGCCGGCGAAGCTCGATCCGACATAACCGAACAGCAGCGCATAGGCGGCGCCCGACGCCGCGCAGATGGCGCCTGAGGCCACGACGACCGCAAGCTTGTTGGCGACCGTGTCGTAGCCGAGCATCTTTGTCCGCTCCTCGTTCTCGCGGATGGCGACCAGCACGCGGCCGAAGCGGGAGCGGACGACGGCAAGGGTGATGAGCAGCACGACCGCGAACAGCGCCAGCGCGCTCATGTAACGAATGGTCGGATCGGTCAGGTCGAAGGATGCGCCGCCGATCGAAAACACCCGCGATGCCTGCTGGATGACCAGGCCCTGGTCGCCGCCGGTCCAGGCGGCGAAATAGAGGATGAGCAGATAGAAGACCTGGGCGAACATCATGGTGACGATCATGAACGCCACACCCGAGGTGCGCAGCGCCAGCAGGCCGATGACCAGGGCGAGCAGCGCGCCGCAGACGACTCCGGCAACGAAGGCTTCGGGTACACCCCAGCCGAGATGATAGACGGTCAAGCCCGCGCCGTAGAGGCCGGCCGAGAAGAACATGGCGTGGCCGAGGCTGAGCAGGCCGACATAGCCGAAGAGCAGATTGTAGCCCATGGCGAAGACGGCCAGCGTCATGATGCGGGCGAACAGGCCCTGGTGATAGTCCGGCAGGATGAAGTTCAGCGCGAAGAGAAGCGCGATGACGCCGATATGCAGGGCGTAGGCCTTTGCCGGCGAAGCATCCCTCATCGCGGCGTGGTCCCGAACAGGCCCTGCGGCCGGAACACCAGCACCATGGCGACCACCAGCGTGGCGATGATCTTGGCGAGCGTCGGCGAGAAGAACATCGAGATGATGCCGTCGGAGAGGCCGATCAGGACGGCGGCGACCACGGTGCCGCGCAGCGAGCCGAGTCCGCCGATGATGACGACGATGAAGGAAAGCAGCAGCGGATCCTGCCCCATCAGGTAATGCGCCTGGCTGATCGGCACGATCAGCACCGCGGCGATCGCCGCCAGCATGGCGCCGACGGCGAAGACGCCGGCATAGACGCGCTCGACCGGGATGCCGAAGGCCTGCGCCGTCTCGCGGTCATATTGGGTGGCGCGCATGATCAGGCCGATCTTCGTTCGCGTCAGCACCAGCCAGGTGATCACCAGCAGGATAGCGGAAGCGGCAACCACGGAGAGCTTGTAGCCGGAATAGCCGAACCACGGCAAAAGGATGCGGTAGCTGAAGGGCGGCTCGACCGGTCGCGCCTCGGGGCCATAGAAGGTCAACGCCAGTTGCTGGATGATGTAGAGCATGCCGATGGTGGCGACGATGGTGCCTTCGGGATTGTAGTTGAGCCGGCGCAGCACCAGGCGTTCGGCGACGAGCGCAACCAGCCCGACCAGCACGGGCGCGATCACCAGCGCGGCCACGAAACCGATCGCCGGGTGGCCCGAGATCGCCGTCGAGACCGCCCACGCCAGCACCGCGCCCAGCATGAAGAACTCGCCATGGGCGACGTTGACGACGCGCATGACGCCGAACACCAGCGAAAGGCCGAGCGCCGTCAGCGCCAATACGGCGGAGGTGACGAGGCCTTCGAGGGCGGCGAGGAGGAGATGGGGTCCGAAGTGCATATGCTAAGCACCAACGGATGCGCGAGGCACCCCCCTCTGCCCTGCCGGGCATCTCCCCCTCAAGGGGGGAGATTGGCAGTTCGTGCGGCGCCCACCTGTCGACGACTTTGGCGATTGGCAAAACCCAAGGCGACGTCCGATCTCCCCCCTTGAGGGGGAGATGGCCGGCAGGCCAGAGAGGGGGGGCTGGGCGCTCACGTGTGCAGGAGCAGCTAAGCTCAAAGCGCCTGCGTCGTGTAGTCCCCTTCGGGCTCGTAGAGGCCGTCCTCGATCTTGGTCTTGTGCACGACCTTGAGCTTGCCGCCTTCGACCTTGGAGATGTTCTGGATGCCGAAGCACTGGTGGATCTTGCCGTTGAAGGTTTTTGCCCCTTGAGGATGCTCCGGCCCCTCGGCGAATTCCTTCAGCGCCTCGGTCGCCTCGACCAGCTTGGCGCGGTCCTCCGGTCCCTTGTAGCCGGCATCTTCCATCGCCTTCTTGACGACATAGAGCGTTTCCCAGCAGCCGAACATGTGGGCGGCGGTGGAGACGTCCTTGGGGTCGCCGACGGCGGCGCCATTGTCGTCGATGCCGACGGCGGCGCGATAGGCCTTCTGCGCGACCGAGTCATCGGCCTGCGCGTAACGCGGCGAGCCCTCCCAGAAATGGCTGCCGTCGAGGAATTCGAGGCCAGGGCTGTTGATGTCGACGGCCTCGAGCGAATCGATGAAGCCGAAGAGCTGCGGCCGCTGCGAGCCGTAGAACTCGCCAAGCTCCTTGACGAAGGTGAGCACGGCCGGGCCGACCATGACATGATAGATCACCTCGGTCTCGGCCGGGATCTGCGGGAAGTATTTCGTGAAGGAGCTCTCCGTCGGCGGGATGGCGATCTGCGCGATCACGTCGGCGCCCTGCGCCTTCAGCGCCGGCGGCAGATAGTCCCGGTGATCGTAACCGAAGGCGAAGTCGGGGAAGATCTGCGTCACCTTCTTGCCGGCATTGGCGGCGATCCACGGCGCCATCGACTGGATCTGGCTTTTCACGTCGGTGATGCCGGGCTGGAAGACGTAGCGGTTGAGCTTGGTGGAAGCGACGTGATGACCTTCGCTGACCACGAAATAGGGGATCTTGTTTTCCCCGGCGGCGGGCGCCGAGCCGATCACGACATGCGAGAACAAAGTGCCGAAGACGATGTCGGTCTTGTGCTGCTTGGCGAACTTGTTGACCACCTCTGCGCCGCGCGCCGGATCGGTGCCGTCGTCCTCGATGACCAGCTCGACCTTGCGGCCGCCGATGCCGCCGGCATCGTTGATCGCCTTGACGGCGGCGGCACTCGTCTTCTCGTACCAGCGGCCATAGGCGGCGCCGATGCCGGTGCGGTGCGACTGGAAGCCTATTCTGATCGGTGCCGAGCTCTGCGCCTGGCTGTAGCGGACGAAGCCGGGCGCCAGCGCCAGGCCGGCGCCGGCGGCGATGCCCTTCAGCGCGGTGCGGCGGGATAGAGTGGTTTTCGAGAGGTCGAAAAATCCGTTCTTGTCGGCCATGTCGGTTCCCCTGTTTTTTCAGTTTTGACCAGCGATAAGGCGGCTAGACCATCCTCTTGCGAAGGATGGGAAATTGCATGTGTACAAACTAAATCACCAAAGCCCTGACCTGGCAAGCGAGCTTTACCCAACGGCATTGGAGCGCGCCCTTGTGTCATCCGGCGGTCGGCGTGGCAAGCAACCACAGGCCGAAGATCGTGTAGGCGATCATCAACAGTGTGAGCGGGAGCTGGCTGAGCGCGGCTCGCGATGGCTGCGGGTGGAGACGCCAGACAAGGCCATGCGCGACGAGCACGGCCAGCACATGGCCGGCGATGATGACGCCTGCCTGAAGATTCCACAGCCACCAGGCCGACTGAGCGCCGGCGACGACGCCTGCCTCGACCATCATGTCGGCGGTGCCGAACAGGTTCCAGCCGAGCGCGAAGGGATCGGAGAGAGCGACCAGGGCGTACTGGCCGTCAACCAGCAGCACGGTGAGGTAATGCGCGATGTGGTAGGCAAGCGCGATCGGCACGATCGACCAGACCAGCAGGCCGGCGGCTTTTCCGAACGACTGCACATCGGCGGCGAGGCGTTGGCCGAGAAAGACGGCCAGCGCGAACGCCGCCGCAAGCAGGATGAAGGTCAGGACGAGGCCAAAGCTGCCGACGCCGATCAACGCGGTGCGGCCGGGAAATTCCAGCGGGTTGATGCCGAACTGAGCGAGCCAGAAGAAGGTTTTCGACAGGCCGTCAAAGGATACCGAGGACAGGGCCAGGAGGAGAAAGGCGGTGCCGCTTAGTGGCAGCGGCTCAGCGGCGAGCAGCTTGGCGCCGGGCCAGCAGAGTCTCAGCCGGCCTTCGTAATACTCGAAAGGTGCAAAGCGGGCGACCATGGAGAAGAAGACGGTCAGGAATTCGCCCCGTTTGCTCCAGCCGTCGTAGCCGACGATGAGCATGGCGACGAAGCTGACCAGCCAATAAATGCCGGCGGCGTATGCCAGCCGCGCGGGATCGTCGGGCGCGGGATCGATCAGCTCGAACCAAGCGAAGGCAAAGAACAGCACGAAGGCCGGCCAGTAGCCGAGCCATGACGGCAGGCGTGACCGCTTTGCGTCGCCCGCATGAATGCCGAAGACGCGAGAGGCGACGCGCCAAGGCCCGTACCACGGGTTGAGCCACACCCAGAGGTCGCCGAGCACGCCCTGCAGCAGCGTGAAACCGGCCCAAAGCAGCGTCCAGACCACCAGCGGCAGCGGGTTTGAGAGCGGGTCCCGGCTACCGAAAAGGCCGGCGGCGATGAGAAGTGCGAAGCCGGCAAAGGAAATCAGGCTGACGATGGCGCGCGGGCGGTGGCTGAAGGTGAGGAGCGACAGACGCTTGCGCCAGAAATTGTCGAGGGCGGCGGGCGGCAGCAGCGCCAGGACGAGGAAGCTGATGGCCACGGCAAGCGCGCCGCCGGCGATGTAGTAGCCGGTGGGCAGCAGCAGGACGTGGCCACGGTCCGAGGCGTGGGCGAAGGCTGGGGTGGGGAGGAGCGAGGCAAGCGCGACGGCTAGGGCGAGAATAACGCCAGCGCCGCGATCCTTCACACCCCCCTCTGTCCTGCCGGACATCTCCCCCGCAAGGGGGGAGATGTCCGGCAGGACAGAGGGGGGTGCCTCGCGCGAACCTATCTGGTCCTGTGCCATGCCCCATGCCACCT
>NZ_VFTW01000034.1:0-50963 GCF_006440815.1 Mesorhizobium sp. B2-8-3 | reverse complement strand
TCGCCGTCAGCGTCGGACTGGCGCTGTCCTCGGTCACATCGGCCACCGTCGGGGTGCCGATCACCGCCGCGTCGTTGGCGCCATTGATCACAACCGTCAGCGTTGCGACACTGAGCGTGCCGTTCGACATCTTGATCGTGTACTGAAACGTGTCAGTGAAGGTCTGGTTGGCGCCTAGCGCCTGGATTTCAGCGCTCAGGCTACTCGCGTCATAGTGAATCTTTCCGTCGGTCCCAATCCAGATTGTCGCACCCTTTTGGGTCGTTTCGGTCGCAGCGGCGACAGACGAAACAGATACGTCCTGTATCAGGAGATCCTTGTTATAATCGGCGAAGGCCTTGTTCGTGACTGTGATGCTGGCCCCTCCGTCGTCGTTCTTGGTGCCGTCATCCACCGAATAGATCGTCGTCTTGGTCCCGCCACCGCTTGCCGCAAGCACGTCGAACGTGAACTGAAGGCTGCCGTCCTCTGTGCCGGATTGAGTCAGATCGGCTGCCGCGCCCGAATTCGAAAACGTGACGGTCGAGCCCGAAACTGTTGTGGTCGCCATTGCCAATTTCCCCCTGTGATCCCTTGCGAACAATGGAAGTGTTCGCCCCAACGGTTACTGCTGATCCTGGTGCAGACGACGCAAGCGGATGCTTCCGCCTGCGGCGGTTGGTCAGGACCAAGCCACTCTGATTGAACGTAAAGACTTCTCTCGCCGAGAGACAAAACCCCACCCCAGAGCGCTTGCACGCTCGCACCCAACATTCCTAGCTGGCGTGCCCCCCTCGGTCGCCGCAATCGCGGGACAAGCATACCTATATTCAGGTATATTAGCTTTTTACGATTTGGAAACCATAACGGAATATATATTGCCGCGTAATGTTAACGATTCATTAGACATTTAACGAATCTGCCATCCCATCGATTGATGCCTGTGTCTCCCAAAGTGGGCTGCGATTTGGAGGGAATGATACGCATCAAAACAAAGACTTAAAGTGCACGGCTCAGTCCGTTTCGGCGCAGCGTCATTTGATGGCGCAGCGTTGACTTCGCATCGCTCGGTCGCTGGCATTTCTGTCGGAAATTTTATCGGAACATGTAGCGCTGCGTGCAACCGACAAAGCAGGCTGGCCGTCAACCAATGGCGCAAAGGCCGCCAGAGCCAGATCGCCAGCGTCTTCCGATGTCAGCCAGCCAGGCTGGCTTGCTCTGCGGCATTCGGGTCGCCCGGCGCGGTCGCCCAGGCGAGTTCGACCAGCGTCACCGTGCGCCGGCCCACGCCGTCGACCTGGCAGACGATGAGGCCTTGCTCCTCGATATAGTCGAGCAGCCGGCGCGCGCGGCGCAGCGAATGCGAGCCGTAGGCCCGCGCGATCGCCGCGTCGCTCGGACATGGCCAGCCTTCCTTCGCCGCGCGGGCGATCATCATGAACACGCCCTGCATGTCCTCGGGCAGCAGCGAAGCGCGCACGGAAACGTCGCGCCAGGCGTCGTCCTCGGCCATGTCGGAGCCGACGCCCGCACGCGCCCGCGTCAGCATGCGGCGGAATTCCGAAAGGTCAGGCACGACCGACGCGAGCCCCTCGATGCGGCAGCGAACGACGAACTCCTGGTAGAGCACGCCGATGACGCGGAACCCGGCATCCGGCTCGGCCAGGATGGCGCGCAGGATGCGGTCCATCCGCTCGCGCCGCTCGGCGAGATCCTCGGCGCTGGGCTGCGGTTCCGCCGGCTCGGGGCGGATGTCCAGCGGCGCGGCCTTGGCCGCCATCAGCTGGTCGAGCAGATCGGGCGAAGGCCGGCGTTGCGGCCTGACCGTCTCCGGCGGCGGCGCCGCGAGGATGATCGCGCGCGCATCTTCCAGCATCGCTTCCGGCAGCGGCATCAGCCGCGGCGTGCCGTTGCGCGGGCTGGTTTCGGTCTGGCCGATGCGCACGCTGAGTGGACGGCGCGACAAGGCCGGACCGAGCGCCATGAAATGCCCGCGCTCCAGGTCGCGGAAAGCTTCGGCCTGGCGCCGCTCCATGCCGAGCAGGTCGGCGGCGCGCGCCATGTCGATGTCGAGGAAGGTGCGGCCCATCAGAAAGTTGGAGGCCTCCGCCGCGACGTTCTTGGCGAGCTTCGCCAGCCGCTGCGTGGCGATGATGCCGGCAAGCCCGCGCTTGCGGCCGCGACACATCAGATTGGTCATGGCGCCCAGCGAGAGCTTGCGCGCCTCGTCCGAAACCTCGCCGGCGGCGGCGGGCGCGAAGAGCTGCGCCTCGTCGACGACCACGAGCATCGGATACCAATGGTCGCGCGCGACCTCGAACAGCCCGCCCAAGAATGCCGCGGCACGCCGCATCTGGTTCTCGGCATCGAGCCCTTCGAGGTTGAGCACCGTCGAGACGCGATGGATGCGCGCCCGCTCGCCCGCCGCCTGCAGGCCGCGCTCGGTATGCTCCTCCGCATCGATCACCAGATGGCCATAGCGTTCGCCCAGAGACACGAAGTCGCCTTCGGGATCGATGATCGTCTGCTGCACCCAGGGCGCGCTCTGTTCGAGCAACCGGCGCAGCAGATGCGACTTGCCGGAGCCCGAATTGCCCTGCACCAGCAGGCGGGTCGCCAACAACTCCTCCAGGTCGAGGGCCGCCGGCGCGCCCGCCGTCGTCTGCCCCATTTCGATTGCAACGGTCATGTCTCGACTCGGATCGTCTCCCTGCGCGCGACGGGCTTACCAACCTGAGCGCGGTGCGTCGAGCATGGGTCGCAGCCGTCGGCTCGGTGTTCCACACCTAAGGGCGGGCCCGTCCCTGGCGCGAATGGCGGCAGGCTGTCGCCAGCCACACTGGTCGGACCACCATTTCACTGGCGCTTTCCAACCATTGGCGTATCATCTTTTTCTGGGAGGGTTCATGGCAGGAGGAGGCCAATGAACGTCGCTGCGGAAGTACCCGTCATGGACCCGACGGTGCAAGACCTTGTTTCGTCTGCTCTTTCGAAATTTCGCGCTGGCGACACCGTCTCGACCCGGGCGATGCTCGACGTCATCCGCCGATCCGACCCGGCCTGCCAGGACAGTGACGACCATCTGATCGAACTGATCGTCATGGCTGCCGTTGGTAAGACCATGGGCGTCGTCTTCGACCACCGCTCCCCGGACGAACGATCGCCGCTTCTGTCATAGGCTGCCGATTGGCCCCAACGTCGTCATGTTGGTGCGTAGCGACGCGAAGCGGGAGCGAAGACCCAAGGATCCTGTGCCATTGAGCCTGCCGAAGAATGCCTGCGGTGCCAAAGCCTGCACCGCTGCGACGCCTCGAAGTTACGGAATGGATCCTCGGGTCTGCGCGCGTCGCTTCGCTCCTTGCTCCGCCCGTAGATGACGAAGGAGAGGCGATCTAGGCCAACCTCCGAAGCAACTTATGCGGAATGGTATGCGCTCAACCGGACCGAGGCTTCTGCAACCAAGAAAGCCGAGTTCGAGGCAAGGCGCCAAAGGATCATTAGCGATGCCGAACGCTTACGCGGCTTCGTCATTCTAGGGCGGAGCAAGGAGCGAAGCGACGCGCGCAGACCCTAGAATCCATGCCGTTACGCGTGCCGAAGAATGCCGCGGTCCAGAAAAAGAGGATGCATACGCAGGCGCTGCGGTGCCAAAGCCTTCACCGCCGCGATGCCTCGAAGGTCACGGCGTAGGATCCTCGGGTCTGCGCGGCCGTTCCGCCCTAGGATGACGAACTGACCGGCGCTTCGGCTATCTCCACAATGGTCGATTTTACCAACGCCGGCGCCGTCCGACGGGCCGCTAGCTTCCCAGCGGATGCGGCATATAGCCGACAAAACCGGCGATCTTCCAGCGTCCGCCGACCTTGCGGCAGAAATAGAGCGTCTGCCATTTGAGCCGGTCGACGCCGCCGTCGGCCTTGGCGATCGAGCCGTCGAACTTCTTGTGCAGCACCGCGCGGTCGCCATCGACATCGATGTCGCGCATGTTGGTGACGCGGAACAGCGCCTCGCGCAGCGGTTCGGCGAATTTCGTCGCCGCGGTTTCCTTGGCCTGCCGCAGCCATTCGTCGCGATAGACCTCCAGCCTCGGGAATTGCAGCCTCCAGGCATCGGCATTGTTGAGGAAATGCGCGTGCATGCCGAAGAAGCTTTCGGCGATGAAATCGTCCTCGACCATCGACCAGTCCTGACCGAGGAAAGCATCGATATCGCGCCGCACCAGCATTTCCCAAAGCGCGTGGCGGTCGGCATCGCCCTCCGGAAACGGATTCTTGTCTAAGGTCATGCTGGATCTCTCCTCATACGCGCGGCCGGTCGGAGGCGGCGTCGAGCGCAAGATGCTCAGGCTTCTGTAATAAAGCAACATGGATTTCGAAAAAATGTTGCTTTCCGACATTGCCTCTAGGAGGATCGTGCCGACGAGCGTAGACGGCTATGTGAACGGTCCCGCTCGATCGCCAGGAGGAGGCTCACTTGCCCAAGCAATGCTTTGGAAAATCGCATGTTCCGCTCTCGCCCGCCGTGCGCGCCGGCGATTTCGTCTATGTCTCCGGCCAGGTGCCGGTAGGCAGCGACGGGCTCGTGGTCAAGGGCGGCATCGCCGAACAGACCGAGCAGGTGCTGCAGAACGTCAAGGCGGCGCTGGCGCTTGCCGGCTGCACCATGGACGATGTGGTGAAGACCACCGTCTGGCTGGAGGATGCGCGCGATTTCGGCACGTTCAACACCGTTTATGCAAAGCATTTCCCGCAGGATCCGCCGGCGCGCACCACCGTCGAATCCCGCCTGATGATCGACATCAAGATCGAGGTCGAGGCGGTCGCCTACCGGCCGCTCTGATCGCGAACACGCAGCAGCAGGGAGTGCACCGATGCAGTTCGATCTCCTGATAAAGGGCGGGCGCGTCATCGATCCCGCATCGGGCCTGGACGCGCAGCGCGACGTCGCCATCGCCGATGGGCGTGTTGCGGCAATCGAGGCCGCCATCGATGCCGAACATGCCACGCAGGTGGTCGACGCCAGGGATTGTATCGTCGCGCCCGGCCTCGTCGATCTGCACAGTCACGTCTATTGGGGCGGAACCTCGCTCGGCGTCGATGCCGACCGGCTCGCCGCCAAGAGCGGCACCACCACCTTCATCGACGCCGGCAGCGCCGGCGCCGGCAATTTCCTCGGCTTTCGCCGCCATGTCATCGAGCGCTCGAAGGTCCGCATCCTCGCTTACGTCAACATCTCCTTCGCCGGCATTTTCGGATTTTCGAACACCGTGTCTGTCGGCGAATGCAGCGACCTCAGGCTTTGCGAGCCGCGCGAGACGGTTGCCGCGGTACGCGAGAACGCCGACGTGGTCGTCGGCGTCAAGGTGCGTTCCGGCAAGCATGCCGGCGGTTCGAGCGGCATCGCTCCGGTGGACCTGGCGTTGGAGGCCGCCGACAAGGCCGGCCTGCCGCTGATGGCGCATATCGACGAGCCGCCGCCGGGCCGCTCGGAAGTGCTGCCCAGGCTGCGCCGCGGCGACATCCTCACCCATTGCTTCCGCCCCTTCCCCAACGCGCCGGTCTTCGCCTCAGGCGCGGTGCGGCCGGACATGCGCCTCGCCCGCGAGCGCGGCGTCATCTTCGACATCGGCCACGGCATGGGCTCCTTCGACTTCGAGGTCGCCAAGGCGATGCTGGCCGAAGGCCTGGCTCCCGACGTGATTTCGAGCGACGTCCATCTCTACTGCGTCGACGGCCCGGCCTTCGACATCCTGGTCTGCATGTCGAAGCTCATGGCGCTCGGCATGCCGCTGGTCGAAGTGTTGCGCGCGGCGACCATGCATCCCGCGCAGGCGATTGCCCGGCCCGAGCTCGGTGCGCTGAAGGTCGGCGGCATCGGCGATGTCGCGGTGCTCAAAGTGATGCCAGGACGCTTCACCTTCGTCGACGCTGTCGGAGCGTCACTGGTCGCGGACCAGCGTCTGGTCTCCAACGGCATCGCCATCGGCGGCAAATGGTGGCCGAACGAGGCGCCCGACCACAATGAGACCGAGCGTTTCGAGGCGCCTGCGCGCCACACGCATGTGGATGTGGCGGCGAGACATTTTGGGCGGGGGTATGATTAGCTGATCTCTCCCTGAGGGGAGATGGCCGGCAGGATTGCGGCGGCGGTGCGTTTGACGAATGACTTCCCCCACTCCGTCGCTGCTTCGCAGCGCCACCTCTCCCCCCTCCGGAGGGAGAGGAAGGGAGCCAGCTGGAATAAGCGCGCGCCTTCCTCTCCCCCGTCGATCGGGGGAGAGGTGTCGAGCGAAGCTCGACGGAGTGGGGGTCGACCTTACCTCGCATTACTCGGCTCGCCATAGACAGGCGTCGCGATCCCCTCCATCCGCGCCTTGAGCTGCAGCGCCACATATTTCGAATAGAAGCGCGACAGCGCCAGGTTGCCGCCGTGGAACCACAGCGCTTCCTGCGCCGTCGGCTTCCACATGTTGCGCAATTCGCCCTGCCACGGACCCGGATCGCCCTTGACGCCGGAGCCCAGCCCCCAGCACGGGCCGACCTTGTCGGCGGCCTCGCGCGAGACGATCCCCGCAACCGTCTCGTTCATCGACTGGTAGCCGGTGCAGCAGACGATGGCGTCGACGGCGAGCTCGCTTCCGTCCTCGAACAGGATGCCGGACGGCGTCAGCGTCTTGATGCCGACGCCGCTCTTGACCTTGATCTCGCCCTTCAGGATCAGCTCGCAGGCGCCGACATCGATGTAATAGCCGGAGCCTGTGCGGTAGGCCTTCATCAGCAGCCCGGTCTCGTCCTCGCCGAAATCGATGGCGAAGCCGCTGTCGCTGAGGCGTTTATAGAAATCCGCGTCGCGCGCCCGGATCGCGTCATAGAGCGCGCGCTGGCCCTTCGGCACCAGCGCGAAGGGCGTCGAGGCCACGATCATGTCGGCCTTGTCGGTGGTGATGCCCCGGGCCAGCGCCTTCTCCGAAAAGATCTCGAAGCCGACATCCATCAGCGTGTCGGATTTCACCACGGTCGTCGGCGAACGCTGGACCATGGTGACCTTGGCGCCCGCTTCCCAGAGATCGACGCTGACATCGTGCCCCGAACTTGCAGCGCCGATCACCGCGACGCGCTTGCCGCGAAATTTCTCGCCGGTGGAATACTGGCTGGAATGCAAAAGCTCACGCTTGAAGCTGTCCGTGCCCGGCAATTCGATCGGCCGCGGCGGACCATAGGCGCCGGTGGCGAAGACGATGTGTTTCGGCTTCAGCGTGACGCGCTGGCCGACGCGGTCGACCACCACCGTCCACACCTTTTCGGCCTCGTCATAGGCGGCGCTGATGCATTTGGTGGCCACCCAGTAGTTCAGCTCCATGACGCGGGTATACATCTCCAGCCAGTCGCCCATCTTGTCCTTGGGCGTGAAGACCGGCCAGTTTTCCGGGAACGGAACATAGGGCAGATGGTCGTACCAGACCGGGTCGTGCAGCACAAGCGAGCGATAGCGGTTGCGCCAGGAGTCGCCGGCGCGCGCGTTCTTCTCGATGACAAGGGTCGGAACGCCCAGTTGCCGCAGCCTGGCGCCCAGCATGATGCCGCCCTGCCCGCCGCCGATCACCAGGCAATAGGGCTGCTCGTGCACGCCGAGGTCGCGCGCCTCGCGCGCCCTGGCTTCCGCCCAGGTTTCGCGTTTGGGGTCGGCCTTGTGGCGGATGCCGAGCGGCCGGGCCGGGCCTTTCCGCTCTTCGAAACCCTTGAGCTCGCTCATCGCGGTGAACAGCGTGCGGCAGCGGCCGTCCTTGAGCCGCAGGATCCCCTCGCCGCGCGCCACCGTCGTCTCGAAGCTGAACCAGGCTTCGACGATGCCATCGTCGACGCCTGGCTCTCCGGTCAGCCGCCAGTGCGACGGCTGCGCCAGGTGGAGCGTGGCCTTCAGCATCGCGCGGATCGCGGCCTGCCCCTCCATGGTCTTGATGTTCCATGTGAAAGTCAAAAGATCGCGCCAGTAGCAATCCTCCGCGAAAAGACCGATCGCAGCGTCGATGTCGCCGGCATCGAGCGCCCGGCCGAAAGCGCCGAGCCAGGTTGCCGCCTGTTGCGATGGTGCGATGTCGAGCATTTTTGTTCTTCCCTCCGAATATAATCGAACGACACGGCCACCTTTGTCGACCTTGTCGAAACTCGCCTTGAGGCGGTCGAGATTCAGGTCAGGCCGAGTCGAGAATGGTGGGTTCCGAGAACCGGAGCGGAGCGTACTTAGGTACGTGAACACCGGAAGCGCAGGAAACCGCCATTTGCAGGCCGGCCTCACCTGAATATCTCAATCCCCCAGCGGCTCCATCTCCTTGCCGGTCCGGTGGATCTGGGCGTTGTATTTGATCCGGCGCACCGTTTCGCGCGCCGGGCCGTCGATCCTGTAGGCGGTCGCCACCGCCAGCAGATCGATGGCCGCCAGGAAAGCATAGCGCGACGCCGTCGGCTTCAGCGTGTCGGGATATTCGGGAACAGCCATCGTCAGCCGCACATCGCAGACGCGCGTCAATTCGGTATCCGGCGCCGTCACGCAGATCGCGTTGGCGCGGTAATGCTTGGCGAGCTCCACCGCTTCGATCACCTCGCGCGTGCGCCCCGTTGCCGAAATCGCGATCACCAGATCGCCCGGCTTCAGCGTCGAGGCGGTCATGCGCATCAAATACGGATCGCATTGCGCGCTGATGGTGATGCCGTAGCGGAACAGGCGGTATTGCGTCTCCTGCGCCAGCGCCGACGAACTGCCGCCGAGGCCGAACACCGTCACCTGCCGCGCCTTGGCGATCAGTTCCGCGGCCTTTTGCAACTGTCCCGGATCGATCTGCCGCTCCGCCTCCTGCAGCGCGCGCCGCGCCTCGCCGAACACCGCGTTCCAGAACGGCATGCCGCTGTCGCCGTTCGCGGGTTGCGGCTTGGTGGCGAGATAGAGCGCGCCGACGACAAGGCTCTGCGCCAGCTTCAGCTTGAAATCGCGCACGCCATCGCAGCCGATGGCGCGGCAGAAGCGGGTGACCGTCGGCTCGCTGACCCCGGCGCGCTGGGCAAGCGCGGCGTTGGAAGCGTCGACCGCATATTTGACGTCGTCGAGCACGACGTCGGCGACGCGGCGCTCTGCCGGCCGCAATTCCGCATAACTGTCCTTCACCTGCGAGATGATATCGGGAATGCGCCGGAGATGGTCGTGCCGCTCGTCGTCCTCGTCGGTCGCTCGCAACGCCTGGCTGTCAGCTTCGGTCATTCGCCAAGTCCTCCCCAGCCCGCTTCTGGAACTATCATCTTCGCGATTATCCGCCCGCTGGCCATAGGCAATCAACCGAGACGGAGTATGTAGGAAAGTAACACACACGGCAAGGGATCATAAAATTTATGAAAACCAAACAGTTAGACAAAATCTGATTGGACCTGATTGCATCCGCCATCTGTCGCCGCTTGACAGTAAAGTAGGATAGTTACAGACTGATTTCGTGGACAGATGGGGCCTCCGGCAACGCATCGCGCAGTCTCCGAGGGGGAGCATGAATACGGCAAGCGCAACAACGCCGAAGCTTGGCGTGCAGGCAGCGACCAAGGTCTATCAAACGGCCTCCGGCGATCTTCTGGCGCTGGATCGCTGCAGCCTGGATGTGCGGCCCAACGAGATCGTATCCATCGTCGGCCCCTCCGGCTGCGGCAAGACCACGCTGTTGTGGTCGATGTCGGGCCTGCATCGCCTGACCACGGGGGCGATCCTGCTCGACGGCAAGGAGATCACCGGCCCGCGGCCCGAGATCGGCATCGTCTTCCAGGAAGCGAACCTCCTGCCCTGGCGCAATCTCGACGCCAACATCAACTTCCCTTTCGAGATCAAGGGCGAGAAACCCGATCGCGCCTGGATCGCGCATCTGTTGAACCGCGTCGGACTCGACGGCTTCGGCGGCAAGTTCCCGCGCGAGCTTTCCGGCGGCATGCAGCAGCGCGCCGCGATCGTGCGCGCGCTGGCGCTGAAACCCTCGGTGCTGCTGATGGATGAGCCTTTCGGCGCGCTCGACAGTTTCACCCGCGAGGAGATGAACCACCTCGTCGAGGAGATCTGGCTCGACACCAAGACCACCATCGTCTTCATCACCCACAGCATCGAGGAAGCGATCTTCCTTTCCGACCGCGTGGTGGTGCTGACGACGCGGCCCGGCCGCGTCGCCAAGGTCTACGACGTGCCGTTCCCGCGGCCGCGCTCGCTGGAAATCATGGCGACGAAGGAGGTTTTCGATCTCACCAACAAGATCAAGATGGACATTGTCGGCGAGCGCGTCCGGCCGAGCACGCCGGAGCGGCCGTCGGCCGAAATCGTGAGGATCAGGCCGTGAGCGGGGGCGACGCCATTCCGGAATTCTCCAAGGTGAAGTCAGGCGGCGATGGCCAGGATGTCAGCCTGACCAATCTTTCGGCCTTCGCCAGCGGCCCCGGCATCAAGTCCGGCGCCGAGGTGGCGGCCATCCTCGCCGTCGCGGTGGTGATCGTCGGCGGCATAGAGCTCGCGCTGCGCATCTTCCACGTGCCGCAATACATCATGCCGCCGCCGAGCTCGATCGCCTACGCCTTGTTCGACGAGTTCCCGCTGATCGCGCCGCATCTCGGCTACACGCTGGTCGAGCTCGTCTCGGGCTTCGCCATCGGCGCCATAGTCGGCCTGGTGATGGCGGCGGTGATCACCCAGTTTCCCTTCGCCGAAAAAATCGTCGCGCCCTACATCCTCATCCTCGTCACCACGCCGATGTTGGCGCTGGTGCCGCTGCTCATCCTGCGCTTCGGCTTCGGCTATACGCCGCGCATCATCGCCGTGGCCTTGGCCGCCGGCCCGATGGTGATGATCAACGCCGCGACCGGCTTCCGCCGCGTCGACAGCGCCAAGATCGCTTTGGCCCGCTCCTATGGTGCCAGCACACTGCAGATCTTCTGGAAGATCCGCGCGCCGATGGCGCTGCCGATGATCCTGGTCGGGCTGATGATCGGCGCGATCTTCGGGCTGCTCACCGCCGTCGGCGCCGAGATGGTCGGCGGCGGCTTCGGCCTCGGCAACCGGCTGACCTCCTATTCGTCGATGATCCAGATGCCGCAATTCTTCGCGGTGGTGCTGATCCTCTCGACGCTCGGCATCCTGATCTACGTGCTGTTCTTCCTGATCGGCAAGAAATGGGCGAGCTGGGAAACATAAGCGCGAAAGGACGAGGTCGCCCGGGAGGCGGGCGAAGGCAAGCAATCAACAAAAGGGGAATGCCATGATCAACGAAAGCTCATTCGACACAGCGACAAGAGCGGGCATCAGCCGCCGCTATTTCCTGCAGGTGACGGCGGCCGGCGTCGTGACCGCCACCGCGCTCGGCGCGTCTGGCCTGAAGGCCAGGGCGGCGGCTTATGAGAAATTCACCTGGATCTCGCCGCGCGGCACGCTCGAGGTGCTGGACGACTATCCCTACTGGTCGGCCAAGAAGGCCGGCTATTTCGGCGACCTCGCCACCGACATGCAGCCGGGCCCGTCGGATGGCACCGCGACGGTGAAGTTCGTCGATGTCGGCCAGGCCGACATGGGCTTCCCCTCGCCCGGCGTCTTCTCCTTCGCCATCCAGAACGGCATGAAGCTGAAGTCCGTCTTCCACATGGGCGCGCGCGACACCTTCAGCATCGCCTTCCGCAAGGGCCAGGGCACCAAGAACCTCAAGGATCTCGAAGGCAAGACCATCCTGCTCGGCTCCGCCGCCTGGCAGGCGATCGTCGATCCGCTGCTTGCGGCCCAAGGCGTCGACATCAAGAAGGTGAAATATGTCGAGGCCGGCTGGCCGACCTGGGGCACCGCGCTTGCCGGCGGCCAGGGCGATGCCGCGCTCTCCTGGGAGGGGCTGCGCGCCGAATGGATCGCCAAGGGCCTCGACTTCGAATACTGGCTCGGCGTGCAGAACTCGAAGCTGCCGGCCAACACCTTCGTCGTGCGCGCCGCCGATCTCGAGGACGCCGACAAGAAGGCTTTCCTGGAGAAATATCTGCGTGGCTGGGCGATGGGTCTCGAATTCGGCTACCAGAACCCGCGCGCCGCGGTCGAGGCCGTGTTCGAGCAGTTCCCGACCTTGGCCAAGAACCTCGGCCCCGAACTCGGCACCACCTCGATCCTGCAGCAGATCAACGTCTTCCGCGGCGACATGGACAAGCGTGGCGGCTGGGGCTCGCACGACATGGCGAGCTGGCAGGGCTTCTTCGACGAGATCCTCAAGATCGGCCAGATCACCGCGCCGGTGAAGGCCGAGGACGTCTGCACCAACGACCTGATCCCGGCCGCCAACGACTTCGACAAGGCCAAGGTCAAGGCCGACGCCGACGGCGTGAAGCTGTCGGAAGGCTTTGCCGCGCTCGACGTCGACAAGATCAAGGCGCACCTGTTCGATTCGGCCGTGAAGTAAGGGGGCTGGCTCCTTTCCTCTCCCTCCGGAAGGGGGAGAGGTGGCGCCGCGAAGCGGCGACGGAGTGGGGGAAGGCGTTCGCCAAACGCGTAGCCGCTGCAAGACAGGCACAATCTGGCGCGCAAGAAACCAGGCGCGCGGCGAAGGTCGACCCCCACTCCGTCGAGCTTTGCTCGACACCTCTCCCCCGATCGACGGGGGAGAGGAAGGGGCCGGGTGATGAGCGGCGGCGCTGACCTAAGGTGGTTGTCCCAGATAGGCATACGAGCGGCGATCGATCGCCGCCCATGACTGAATCAAGAAATTAGGGAGGCTGAAATGGCCGACAAAGTTAAAATTCTGGTGGTTGGTCTGGGCAATATGGGCGCCTCGCATGCCAGCGCCTATCACCGCTCCGACGGCTTCGAGATCGTCGGCATCATGAGCCGCAGCATCAAGAGCAACAAGAAGATCCCGAAAGAACTCGCCGGCTACCCGCTCTACGAGGATTTCGACCTGGCGCTGAAGGAGGCCAAGCCGGACGCGGTCTCCATCAACAGCTGGCCGAACACGCACGCCGAATACGCGCTGAAGGCGATCGCCGCCAACTGCCATGTCTTCATGGAAAAGCCGCTGGCCACCAACATCGCGGACGCCGAGAAGGTTGTGGCCGCGGCGCGGGCGAAGTACCGCAAGCTGGTGCTCGGCTACATCCTGCGCGTCCACCCGTCCTGGATCAAATTCATCGAGGTCGGCAAGACGCTCGGCAAGCCGTTGGTGATGCGCCTCAACCTCAACCAGCAGAGCAGCGGCACCGCCTGGCACTGGCACAAGAACCTGATCGATTCGCTGATCCCGATCGTCGACTGCGGCGTGCACTATGTCGACGTCATGTGCCAGCTGACCGGCGCCAAGCCGGTGCGCGTGCACGGCATCGGCGCGAAGCTGTGGGCCGAGGCCGACAAGCAGAATTACGGCCATTTGCACGTCACCTTCGATGACGGCTCGGTCGGCTGGTATGAGGCGGGCTGGGGCCCGATGATGAGCGAGACGGCCTATTTCGTGAAGGACGTGGTCGGTCCCAAGGGCGCCGTCTCGATCGTCGCCGGCCAATCGGGCAGCAGCGCCAAGGACGCCGAGGAGGTGTCTGATTCCGCCGACATCGACCGCCACACCAAGACCGACGCGCTGAAGATCCATTATGCGCAGGTCGACGGCGACAAGAATTTTGCCAAGCCCGACGAGATCGTCAGCATGGAGGACGAACCTGGGCATCAGGAGCTTTGCGACCGCGAGCAGGCCTTCTTCCTGCGCGCCATCCGCGAGGATCTCGATTTGACCGAACAGATGGATGCCGCGGTGAACAGCCTGCGCATCGTCCTGGCGGCCGAGCAGAGCATCGCGGAAAAGCGCACCGTCGAGCTGGGCTAAAGCCGTCGCTCCCTCATCCGGCCGCCTCGCGGCCACCTTCTTCCCTGCGCGGAGAAGAGGTTGGCGCCGACGCCGACAATCTCTTCTCGCAGCGGGGAGAGGCCAGCCGAGCGAAGCGGAGGCTGGGTGAGGGCGAGTACGGGTCAGTTCTCAGCTGACAGCACTTGCAAGTGGGAGGAAACACATGGTCGCGATCTCGAAGAGCTTGCTCGAAACCTACACCCAGTCCGACGCGCTGGCTCTCGCCGGACTTGTGAAGCGCGGCGAGGTTTCTCCCGCCGAGCTCGTCGAAGCGGCGATCACCATGATCGAGCGCCTCAACCCGGAACTCAACGCGGTCGTCCATCGTCTCTACGACCTGGCGCGCGCCCAGGCGGCGTCGGTTGACAAGAACGCGCCCTTCGCCGGGGTTCCCTATCTGCTCAAGGAGCTCGCTTCGTCCTGGACCGGCGCGCCTCTCACCAATTCCTGCCGCTACCTCAAGGACTTCGTCGCCGATTCCGACAGCGAGGTGGTGCGCCGCATCAAGGCGGCGGGCCTTGTCCTGGTCGGGAAATCCAACGCGCCGGAGAATGGCTGGTCGATCACCACTGAGCCGAAACTCTACGGCACGACGAAGAACCCGTGGAAGGAAGGCGTCACGCCGGGCGGCTCGAGCGGCGGCGCTGCTGCCGCGATCGCCTCGCGCATGGTCCCGATCGCCGAAGCCAGCGACGGCGCCGGCTCGATCCGCGTTCCGGCTTCCTGCTGCGGCATTGTCGGCCTGAAGCCATCGCGCGGCCGCGTCAGCCTGGCGCCCTTCGGCGACTATTGGTATGGCGGCGCCTATTTCCTCTGCTGCTCGCGAACGGTCCGCGACACCGCCGCCTATCTCGACGCGGTGGCCGGCGCCCTGCCTGGCGACGCCTACACGCCGCCGGTGCCGGCGGACAGCTGGCTCAGCCTTTCCGCGCGAGCGCCGAAGAAACTGCGTATCGGCTTTACCGTCACGCCGCCCAACGGCACGGCGATTGATCCTGACGTCAAGGCAACCGCGCTCTCCACGGTCGCCGCGCTGGAACGTCTCGGCCACGACATCGAGGAGCACGACATGCCGCTCGACGCCGATGCCGTCTGGAAGATCTACACCGACATGACCTGCGTGCAGACGGCTGCCACTTTCGGCTTCCTGGAGACGCTGGTCGGCCGCCCCGTCACGCCGAACGATGTCGAACCGTTGACCTGGGCGATCATCCAGCGCGGCCGCGCGACCAGCGGCATCAAGCATATTTCGGATGTCGAGCAGTTGAGGTTGATCGGCCGCGATATCGTCGGCGACCTCAACCCCTATGACATCTTCATCACCCCGACGCTGACGCAACTGCCGCGTCCGCTCGGCTATTACGACATGTCGGAGACCGATCTCGATCGCTACAACGCCAAATGGGGCGACGCGGTCTTCAACTTCCCCTTCAACATCTCCGGCCTGCCGGCGATCTCGCTGCCGCTCGGGCAGTCGGCCGGCGGCGTGCCGATCGGCGTCCAGCTCGTTGGCCGCTATGGCGACGAGGCGGCGGTGTTGGCGCTTTCCACGCAGTTGGAAGGGGAGATGCCGTGGAAGGATCGGCGGCCGGGAACTGGATTATAATCCACCACCTGAGAGCGGCGGTTCTGACGACTGCTCGGGCTCACGACTTAACGCCTGGAGCCGATAGACGTTCAGGGTTTCGACCATCTGCTCGGCCGACAACGGCCATACACCGGGCAACAAGGCTTCAGCTCCCAGTTTTTTGCTGATCCGCGTAAGCGGTGAAGCGGTTTTAGCCCCCGGTCGAAAATTGTAAGCAACTGCCTGGTTGCCTTTGGGTAAATTATAGACAAAGAAGCCGTCAATGTCTGCCCAAAGAACTTGCTTCTGTGAACGGACTAGTCCGCCGCATAGAGTAAATCCGCAGCTATTCAGCCGCAGCGATTGTGGACGGATTATCAGCCAGCCGAACAGAGGTAAGCACAACCCAAAGAGAACCAGTCCAAGCTCGGTTAGGACACGTTCGAAATCGGTATCCGGCACAATCGTTGCACCGGCCCAGAAGAGTGCCAAGCTTCCAACAAGATACAGCACGGCTTTGCCTCTGGATCCACTTATGATCTTGGGTTCAAAGATCTCGCTCACTTCCTCGCCTTCCGCTGCAGGTATGTCGATTGACCCGGTCTTCAGAATTTCACGGACTAAACCACCATATAAGTTTACGGCGCCTATTCAGCAGGTTGGATAACGCGGTCGCCACCCGCCCAAAACCCCTATAAAATTCCTATATCTTTCCCATCCCTCCCGTCTCGAACCTTTATGGCGATCGGGTCCATATTTCCATTCGAAGAAACGCTGTGAACCGCCGTCGCCGCCAAGGTGACGAGCGCGTGCGTGCAGTTTTCAGCCCGCCTATGCGGTCTGTGGACACAAGTGGAAAACAAGGAACACCTGCAATGGACCTCATAGTTCTCGGGATCGGGATTTTATTCTTCGCCCTGTCCTTAGCCTACGTCAAAGCCTGCGAGAGAATCTGAGAAAGGGCCGTACCATGCTTTTTGACTACATCCTCGGCGGCGCGGTGACCTTGTTCCTGCTTGCCTACCTCACCTACGCGCTGATCCGCCCAGAGCGCTTCTGACCGGCACGCGGAGAGCCCATCATGACCATAAATGGCTGGATACAGATCCTTGTCTATTGCGGGATCCTGCTTTTGCTCGTGAAGCCGCTCGGCTTCTATATGTACCGCGTCTTCAGCGGCGATCACACCTTGCTGTCGCCGGTGCTCGTCCCTATCGAGCGTGGCCTCTACCGCCTCGCCGGCACGAGCGACAGGGAAGAACAGCACTGGGCCGTCTACGCGACGGGCATGCTGCTCTTCAATCTCGCCGGCCTGCTGGTCCTTTACGCGCTGCAGCGGCTGCAGGGCGTGCTGCCCTACAATCCCGCGGGCATGACCGCGGTCGACCCGCAGCTGGCCTTCAACACCGCCGCCAGCTTCATCACCAACACCAACTGGCAGAACTACGGCGGCGAAAGCACGATGTCCTATCTCGTGCAGATGGCCGGCCTCACCGTCCAGAACTTCGTCTCGGCCGCTACCGGTATTGCCATCGCGATCGCCTTGATCCGCGGCTTCGCACGCGCCTCCGGCAAGTCGATCGGCAATTTCTGGGTCGACCTCACCCGCTGCACGCTCTACGTGCTCCTGCCGCTCTGCATCGTGCTGACGCTTGCCTATGTGTGGCTCGGCATCCCGCAGACCCTTGGGCCGTATGTCGATGCCACCACGCTGGAAGGCGCCAAGCAAACGATCGCGCTCGGGCCGGTCGCGTCGCAAGTCGCCATCAAGATGCTCGGCACCAATGGCGGCGGCTTCTTCAACGCCAACGCCGCGCATCCGTTCGAGAATCCGGACGCCATCTCCAACCTGATCCAGATGCTGTCGATCTTCGCGCTCGGCGCCGGCCTCACCAATGTCTTCGGCCGCATGGTCGGCAGTGAGCGCCAGGGCTGGGCGATCCTCGCCTCGATGGGCGTGCTGTTCCTCGTCGGCGTCGCCGTCTGCTACTGGGCCGAGGCCGCCGGCAACCCGCTGGTCCATGCGCTCGGCATCGACGGCGGCAACATGGAAGGCAAGGAGACGCGCTTCGGCATCGCCGCCTCGGCGCTGTTCGCGGTCATCACCACGGCCGCCTCCTGCGGCGCCGTCAACGCCATGCACGATAGTTTCACAGCGCTCGGCGGCATGATCCCGCTGATCAACATGCAGCTCGGCGAAGTCATCGTCGGCGGTGTCGGCGCCGGCTTCTACGGCATCCTGATGTTCGTGGTCGTCGCCGTCTTCGTCGCCGGCCTGATGGTCGGCCGCACGCCGGAATATCTCGGCAAGAAGATCGAGGCCAGGGAGGTCAAGATGGCGATGCTTGCCATCCTGTGCCTGCCGCTGGCGATGCTTATCTTCACGGCCATCGCCGTTGTCCTGCCGAGCGCCGTGGCCTCGATGGCCAATGGCGGTCCGCACGGCTTCACCGAGGTGCTCTATGCCTATACCTCGGCCGCCGCGAACAACGGCTCGGCCTTCGGCGGCCTCTCCGGCAACACGCCCTGGTATAATCTGACCATGGCGGTCGGCATGCTGATGGGCCGCTTCCTGGTCATCATCCCGGCTTTGGCCATCGCCGGCTCGCTGGCCGCCAAGAAGACCGTGCCTGCCTCCGCCGGCACCTTCCCGACCGACGGCACGCTGTTCGTCGGCCTGCTGGTCGGCGTCATCGTCATCGTCGGCGGCCTCACCTTCTTCCCGTCGCTCGCCGTCGGTCCGATCGTCGAGCATCTGGCGATGATCCATGGACAGACCTTCTGAGATGACCATGCCCCGCTTCAACGACATACGTGGCAACGACCGTCACCAGACCGGTGACGGAGCGCCCGACAACGGAAGGGACGAAAAGCCTCGTCCTTTCCCGACCCTTTCGACCTTTCTCGGCATGGCGGCCGTGCTGTTCGTGCTGTGGCTGCTGGCCATCGGCCTTCCGCGCCTTTTCCCGAAGACCGAACACCCGGCGCCGTCCAACATAACCGATACTGGAGCCCAAAAATGAGCCAGTCCAAATCCGCTGTTATCATGGATGCGCGCATCCTGGTGCCCGCCATCGGCGGCGCCTTCCGCAAACTTGATCCGCGCACACTGGTCAAGAATCCGGTGATGTTCGTCGTTGCGGTCGTCTCGCTGCTGACCACCGTGCTTTTCATCCGCGATCTGATCGCCGGCGGCGGCGATCTCGGTTTCACGCTGCAGATCATCATCTGGCTGTGGTTCACCGTGCTGTTCGCCAATTTCGCCGAGGCGGTGGCCGAGGGCCGCGGCAAGGCGCAGGCCGACTCGCTGCGCAAGGCGCGCACCGAAACCCAGGCCAAGCTGCTCACCAACGGCGACCGCACCAAATTCAAGTTGGTGCCGGGCACCAGCCTGAAGGTCGGCGATGTCGTGCTGGTCGAGGCCGGCGACATCATCCCATCCGACGGCGAGGTGATCGAAGGCGTGGCCTCGGTCAACGAAGCGGCGATCACCGGCGAATCCGCGCCCGTCATCCGCGAATCCGGCGGCGACCGTTCGGCCGTCACCGGCGGCACCCAGGTTCTGTCCGACTGGATCCGCGTGCGCATCTCAGCCGCTTCCGGCCAGACCTTCCTCGACCGCATGATCTCGCTGGTCGAGGGCGCCGAGCGCCAGAAGACGCCGAACGAGATCGCGCTCAACATCCTGCTTGTCGGCATGACGCTGATCTTCGTGCTGGCCACCGCGACCATCCCGAGCTTCGCCTCCTATTCGGGCGGCTATATCTCGGTGACGATCCTCGTTGCGCTCTTCGTGACGCTGATCCCGACCACGATCGGCGCGCTGCTGTCGGCCATCGGCATCGCCGGCATGGACCGCCTGGTGCGCTTCAACGTGCTCGCCATGTCCGGCCGCGCCGTCGAGGCCGCCGGCGACGTCGACACGCTTCTCCTCGACAAGACCGGCACCATCACGCTCGGCAACCGCCAGGCAACCGAGTTCCGTCCGGTCAAGGGCGTCACCGAGCAGGAGCTGGCCGATTCAGCACAGCTTGCATCGCTGGCCGACGAGACGCCGGAAGGCCGCTCGATCGTCGTGCTCGCCAAGGAGAAATACGCCATCCGCGCCCGCGACATGGCAACCTTGCACGCGACCTTCGTGCCCTTCACCGCGCAGACCCGCATGAGCGGCGTCGACATCGACGGTTCGTCGGTGCGCAAGGGCGCGGTCGATGCGGTGCTCAATCACGTGAATCAGGCGACCGTCGCCGCCCATGGCACGCGTCCGACGACGGAAACGATCCGCGACCTGCAGGCGATCGCCGACGAGATCGCCAAGGCCGGCGGCACGCCGCTGGCGGTCGAGCGCGACGGCCGCCTGCTCGGCGTCGTCCACCTCAAGGACATCGTCAAGGGCGGCATCCGCGAACGTTTCGCCGAGCTGCGCAAGATGGGCATCCGCACGGTGATGATCACCGGCGACAACCCGCTCACCGCGGCTGCCATCGCCGCCGAAGCCGGCGTCGACGACTTCCTCGCCCAGGCGACGCCCGAGAACAAGCTGTCGCTGATCCGCGAGGAGCAGGCCAAGGGCAAGCTGGTCGCCATGTGCGGCGACGGCACCAACGATGCGCCGGCGCTGGCCCAGGCCGATGTCGGCGTCGCCATGAACACCGGCACCGTCGCTGCGCGCGAGGCCGGCAACATGGTAGACTTGGACTCCGACCCGACCAAGCTGATCGAGATCGTCGAGATCGGCAAGGCGCTGTTGATGACGCGCGGCTCGCTGACGACCTTCTCCATCGCCAACGACGTGGCCAAGTACTTCGCCATCATCCCGGCGATGTTCGCGGTCTTCTACGTCGCGCCCGGCCAGTCCACCGGTCCGCTGCAGGCGCTCAACGTCATGCATCTGGCGACGCCGCAGAGCGCCATTCTGTCGGCCATCATCTTCAACGCGCTGATCATCATCGCGCTGATCCCGCTGTCGCTGAAAGGCGTGAAATACCGCGCCATCGGCGCGGGCTCGCTGCTCACCCGCAATCTGCTGATCTATGGCCTCGGCGGCATCGTCGTGCCGTTCGTCGGCATCAAGGCGATCGACCTGGTCGTCACGGCCCTAGGCCTCGCATAAGGATTTGCCCCGATGTTCAAGCAACTCAGACCCGCCTTTGTCATGATCGTCTTCTTCACCGTGCTGACCGGCCTCGTCTATCCGATCGGCATGACCGGCATCGCCCAGGCGCTGTTTCCGAACCAGGCCAATGGCAGCCTTATCGAAAAGGATGGCAAGGTCATCGGCTCCAGCCTGATCGGCCAGGCTTTCGCCAGCGACCGCTATTTCCACGGCCGGCCGTCGGCGGCCGGTGACGGTTACAACGCCGCCTCCTCCGGCGGCTCGAATCTCGGCCCTACCAACCCCAAGCTCATCGACCGCATCAAGGGTGACGCCGGGAAGCTGAAGGCCGAGAACCCGAACCAGCCGGTGCCCATGAACCTCGTCACCACCTCGGGCAGCGGCCTGGATCCCGACATCAGCCCGGAGGCCGCCTATTTCCAGGTGCCGCGCGTCGCCAAGGCCCGCGCCATGGACGAGGCCAAGGTGAAGGCGCTGGTCGACAGCCATGTCGAGGACCGCGAGCTTGGCGTCCTCGGCGAGCCGGTGGTCAACGTGCTGGCGCTGAACCTGGCGCTGGACGAGCTGAAGTAATCCGCCCGCGCCGGGGATCGACACGATCCCCGGCGCAATTCATGATTGGACCTGATGCCGGACGACAGGACCGACCCTAAGAACCGACCCTCCCCCGACGCGCTCCTCGAGCATGCCGAGCGCGAGGGCCGTGGCCGTCTGCGCATATTTCTCGGCGCCGCGCCCGGCGTCGGCAAGACCTATGAGATGCTGATGGCGGGCCGCGCCCGCCGCGCCGACGGCATCGACGTCGTGATCGGGATTGTCGAGACCCATGGCCGCAAGGAAACCCAGGCCCTGGTCGACGGCTATGAGGTGATCCCGCGCCGCCTGGTCGAGTATCGCGGCCAGACGCTCGACGAGATGGACATCGACGCCATCCTGAAGCGGCGCCCTGCGCTGGTCCTGGTCGACGAGCTTGCCCACACCAACGCGCCCGGCAGCCGGCACCCCAAACGCTATCTCGATGTGCAGGAGATCCTGGCGCAAGGCATCGACGTCTACACCACGCTCAACATCCAGCATGTCGAAAGCCTGAACGACGTCGTCGCCCAGATCACTCGCGTCCGGGTGCGCGAGACGGTTCCCGATTCCATCATCGACGAGGCCGACGACATCGAGATCATCGACCTCACACCCGACGACCTGATCAAGCGCCTGCAGGATGGCAAGGTCTATTTCCCCAACACCGCGCAGCGCGCGATCGAGAATTACTTTTCGCCGGGCAATCTGACGGCGCTGCGCGAGTTGGCCCTGCGCCGCACCGCCCAGCGCGTCGACGAGCAGCTGCTCAACCACATGCAGTCGCATGCCATTCCGGGCCCGTGGGCGGCCGGCGAGCGGGTTCTCGTCTGCGTCGACTCGCAACCTGGCGGGGCGGCCCGCATCCGCTATGCGCGCAGGCTCGCCGACCGGCTGCGCGCGCCCTGGACGGCGCTGCACGTGGACACGCCGCGGCTCGCCGGCTTGTCCGAGGAGGACAAGGACCGCCTGGCCAGGAATCTGCGCCTTGCCGAACAGCTCGGCGCCGAGATCGCCACCATTCCCGGTCAGAACGTCGCCCAGGACATCGTGCGCCACGCGACGGCGAACAACTTCACCCATATCGTCGTCGGCAGGCCGACCCGCTCGCGCTGGCGCGAGCTGATCGAGGGCTCGCTTACCTATGACCTGATCCGCAATGCCGGCGACATCAGCGTCCATGTCATTTCAGGCGCCGAGCGCGATGGCGACACACCGCCGGCACGGGTCAAGGCCGCGCCCGAGCAGAAGCCTGTCCAGATCTGGCCCTATCTGTTCTCGACGGCCTATGTCGCCGGCGCGCTAGCCGTCAGCTCGATCCTCGACCAGTTCCTCGACGTCCGCAATCTTGCCAGCGTCCTTCTTCTGGCCGTGCTGACCGCGGCCGTGACCTTCGGGCTCTGGGCGGCGCTCTATGCGTGTTTTCTCAGCGCGCTTGCCTTCAATTTCTTCTTCCTCGAGCCGCGCTACACGCTGACGATCAGGGATCCGGAAAGCATCGTCGCCTTCACGGTCTTCCTCGTCGTAGCCGTGATCGCCAGTAACCTGACCGCGCGTGTTCAGCGCCAGGCGGTTGCCGCGCGCTCGCGGGCGCGCGCCACCGAGGACATCTACTCCTTCTCCAAGAAGCTCGCCGGCGCCGGCACGCTCGACGACGTGCTGTGGGCCACCGCCTTCCAGATCGCCTCGATGCTGAAGGTCCGCGTCGTGCTGCTCCTGCCGGAAAACGACACCATCACCGTCAAGGCCGGCTATCCGCCGGACGACACGCTGGCCGAAGCTGATATCGCGGCCGCCCGGTGGGCCTGGGAGCACAACCGTGCCGCCGGCCGCGGCGCCGACACCTTGCCTGGCGCAAAACGCCTCTATCTCCCCCTGCGGACGGGGCGCACCGCGATCGGCGTGGTCGGCCTCGACAACGACAAGCAAGGGCCCCTGCTGACGCCCGAGCAGCAGCGGCTGCTCGACGCCCTGGCCGACCAGGCAGCGGTCGCCATCGAGCGCGTCCAGCTCGTCGCCGATGTCGACCGCGCCAGGCTGGCCGCCGAAGCGGACCGCTTGCGCTCGGCGCTGCTCACCTCGATCTCGCATGACTTGAAGACGCCGCTTGCCGCGATCATGGGCGCGGCCGGCACCCTGAAGGAATTCGCGCCAGCGCTGCCGGAAAACGATCGCGCCGAACTTCTGGCGACGGTCGTCAGCGAAGCGGAGCGGCTGAACCGCTTCATCGCCAATCTGCTCGACATGACCAGGATCGAGTCGGGCGCTATGGAGCCAAACCATGCATTCCACTATGTCGGCGATGTCGTTGGATCGGCGCTGAACCGGGCGCGGAAGATCACCGCCGAACACAGAATAGAAACCGACATTTCGGCCGACCTGCCGATGCTGCGGCTCGATCCCGTTCTGTTCGAGCAGGCATTGTTCAACCTCCTCGACAATGCCGCCAAATACGCCTCGCCCGGCTCCGCCATCCGGCTGCAGGCCTGGGTCGACAACGGCGCCGTCATCCTGCAGGTGATGGACGAGGGACCGGGCATTCCGCCCGACGACCTGGAGCGGATATTCGACACCTTCTACCGCGTGCGCAAGCGCGACCAGGTGCGCGCCGGCACGGGTCTCGGCCTGTCGATCAGCCGTGGCTTCATCGAGGCGATGGGCGGCACGATCGCGGCGGCCAACCGCACCGACCGTCCGGGCGCGATCTTCACCATCCGCATGCCGGTGCCGACTGAGTTGCCGGCGCTCGGCGCACCCCTTACGGACGACGCGGCATGACGAACCAGACCGTCTCCATCCTGGTCGTCGACGACGAACCGCCGATCCGCAAACTGCTGCGCGTCGGCCTCGGCAGCCAGGGCTACGCGGTCTTCGAGGCGCCTAACGCCAAGGCGGCGATCGAACTCATGCAGGCCGAACGGCCCGACCTTATCCTGCTCGATCTCGGCCTGCCCGGCATGACCGGCCTCGAGTTGCTCGGCAAATGGCGCGGCGACGGCCTCGACGTTCCGGTCGTCATCCTGTCCAGCCGCACCGACGAGGCCGGTATCGTCGCCGCGCTCGAGCTTGGCGCCGATGACTATGTGACCAAGCCTTTCGGCATGAACGAGCTGGTCGCGCGCATTCGCGTGGCGCTGCGCCACAAATTCCAGCAGCAGGGCGAGAAGCCGGTGTTCCACACCGGCGACCTTTCCGTCGACCTGGTGAAGCGCATCGTCAAGGTCGAGGACAAGGAAGTGAAACTGTCGCCCAAGGAATACGACATCCTGCGCATGCTCGTGCAGTATGCCGGCAAGGTGCTGACGCACCAGTTGCTGATGAAGCAGATCTGGAACGACTCCACCGACGTCCAGTATCTGAGAGTCTATGTGCGCCAGCTGCGGCAGAAGATCGAGAAGACGCCGGACCAGCCGCGCTACATCATCACCGAGACCGGCGTCGGCTACCGTCTGCGCGAGGTGGAGTAGCGAGGCAAACCGTGGTGGTTGGCCGAAGCCTTCCAACCTCGTCATCCCTGGGCGGAGCAGCCGCGAAGCGGCGTCGCGGAGACCCTGGGATCCATTCCGTAACCTGGATTGTAGAGCGCAGCGGTGCAGAATTCTGCACCGTGAGCGGCGCTCCTATGTCACGGAATGGATCCTCGGGTCTGCGCCGCGTCGCTTCGCTCCTTGCTTCGCCCGTGGATGACGAAGCGTTCAGTCGGCCGGTCTCCGACAAACTAGTCCGCCGACAGGTCCGCCGTCCGCGCCAGCGCGCTGCCGAAGCCGTTGAGCGAGATGGTGAAGGAGATCGGCTGCGTCGTGTCGGCCGCCGTGGCGTTGATCTTCAGCGTGGTCCCGTTCTGCAAGAGCGGCGTGGTATCGGCATCGAACGTCACCGGCACCAGGCAGCCGACCGCCTGGCAGGTGTTGAATTGCAGCGTCCCGTCCAGCTTCTTGTCGTCGATCTCGAGCGAAATGCCGTTGGCCAGGGCAAGCCCGAAGGGCAGCGCCAGCGTGCCGGCGGCGTCCTGGCCTGTCTTGGTCGTCAATTCGATCGCCAGCAGCCGCTGGCCGCTCTGCTTGTTGAACTGCTGATGCGACAGGCTGCAGACCTTGCTGGTGCCGGTGACCTGGCAATTGACCGTCCAGTCGCCATGCGTTTCCGACAGCGCCGAGGCGCCGCCCGGCAGTTGCGGCTTGGCCGCTGCGTCGGCGGGCTGGGCCGCTGGCGCCACCTTGTCGCCCTTGTTCTGCGCGGCAAATCCCACCGCCGGCACACCGGCAATGCAGGCGGCTACCAGCATCGCCGCGAGATACGCGTACTTCGTCCTCATGACTTCCCTTCTTGGCCGCCGCCCCGCGTCAGCTAGAAGCTGACCTTGAGAGACGCGCTGACCGCGTTCTGCTTGACCGTTTCCCCGAAGGCGCCGTTGTACCTGACCGCCAGACCAACGCCGTTGACGCCATTGAGCTCCAGCCCGGCGCCGACCCGATAGAGCGGCGAATCGATGGCTTCCGTCAAGTGCAATGCCGGGTTGCCGGGCAGATTCTCGGCGGCGGCGAAACGCCCCTCGATCTCCCACTGCTTGGTGGAGAATTCGACGCCGGCCTTTCCGTAGATGCGGAAGCTGGCGATGTCGCTGACCGGGATGTCGGCCCCGACCTCCAGTGCCGGCGTCACGGCATAGCCAATCGCCCAGCTTCCGTGGGCCGCATCACGTTTCGCAGTGCCCATGGCGTTATTGACCGCCCGCACTATATGAAGTGCATGGTTTTTCGTATGGGAGCCGTGCGGATGCTTCGTCACACTCTGGCTGTTCTGGCAGGCGCCGTGCTGGCGGCAGCGATTTCTCAGGTTGCGTCGTCTCATGCGCAGATCGTCATCCCGACGAATCGCGACGCATTGGTGCAGCAGAACCAGCTGCAGCAGTTGCAGAACCGCTTGCAGCGGCAGCAATACCAGCAGCAACAGCAATTGTATCGCGAGCTTGACCGGCAGAGCGCGCCCAAGCCCAAGCCCGATGTGCCGGTATATGACAAGACCTGTCGGATGGAAGCGGTCGGCAACACGATTTCACGGGTTTGCCGCTGACATTTTGTTTTTTTCAGTTTATTAGCCGACTTACTTGCTGGCAAAATGGCGGATTGCAAGGGCGGTGTTTCTAGAGCAATTCCAGGAAAAGTGTGACACGGTTTTCCGTCGGGAATAGCGTCAAAACTAAAGAGATAGAGCGGTTCGCCGTTTCCGAGAAACGGTGAAACGCTCTAGGGTTTGCAGGAGGACAGGTTTTTGCCGCGCGAGAGCGTATGGCAGGGATGCTGCTCTCACCGGAATTTGGGATGGCAACAACCAAGAAGAAAGCAGTTCGCAGAGCCAAGAAGGGCCAACGGATCCGCCAGGTGGCGGCCATTCCGTATCGCTTGCGGGAAGACGGCAACCTGGAAGTGTTGCTGGTCACCTCACGCACCACACGGCGCTTCATTGTGCCAAAGGGCTGGCCGATGAAGGGCAAGAGCGGGCGCAAGGCGGCAACGATCGAAGCCCAGGAAGAAGCAGGCGTTCTCGGCAGGACGCTGAAGCAGCCTGCCGGCACCTATTCCTATTGGAAACGCATGACCAATGGCTTCATTCGCGTGGACGTCGCGGTCTATTTGCTCGAGGTCACCGAGGAGCTTGCCGACTGGCAGGAAGCCGCGAACCGGCAGCGTGCATGGCTTCCAGCAGCCGACGCCGCCCTGCTCATCGACGAACCGGAGCTTTCGACGCTGCTTAGGGATCTGACCGTTCCGGTGGTCGATCCGGCATAAAGCAACCATCCTATTCGGTGTCGTTCGGGAAAGGTCGTGCCGGCGTGTCGGTATAGGCCCAAAGCCATTTCCCTGGGCAGCGGCCCCCTTGTTGCGGTCGCTTTGCTGCGGCTGGCGATTCGCTGCTTGACTCATACATATCCCAGTGGTTATACGTAATCAATAGCCAACGGGTTATTGATTGAGATGTCGGCCTCGCACGATATACTGTTCAGGACGCTTGCCGATCCGACACGGCGCGCCATCTTCGAACGTCTCTGCCGCCAGGGCGAGCAGACGGTCGGTGCCCTGACCGCGCAGGCCGGCGTATCGCAGCCGGCGGTGTCGAAGCATCTCGGCGTCCTCAAGGAGGCGGGCCTGGTGCGCGACCGCCATGAGGGCCGCCAGACCCATTACAGCGCCCAGCTCAAGGCGCTGGCGCCGTTGATGGACTGGACGCGCCACATGGCGGGGTTTTGGGAAAGCCGGTTCGACGATCTGGAGGAACTGCTCAAAAGGATGGATCAATGAATGAAGTGCCGGCCGCAACGCGCTCCGTTATCGTCGAGCGCGAGATACCTTTTCCGCCGGAAAAGATCTGGCGCGCGCTCACCCAACCGCATCTCATCGAGGAGTGGCTGATGAAGAACAGCTTCAAGCCGGTCGTGGACCATCGCTTCAATCTGAGCGCCGAATGGGGAGGCGTCGACTGCCAAGTGCGGACGGTCGAGCCCAACAGGACCCTGTCCTACAGCTGGGACACCAAGGACCTCGAGAGCGTCGTCACCTGGACGCTCACCCCGACTGGCACGGGCACGCATCTGCGCATGGAGCAGGTCGGCTTCCGCACCGATCAGGAGCCGTACTACCGCGGCGCCACGGTGGGCTGGAAGCGCAACTTCACCGCCCTGGAGCAGCTGCTTTCGCGGATCGATTGAAGTCCGCCGAAGCTTCAAAAGACAGACACGGTCCTGGCGGGGCGGCAAACCGCGGGCGCAAGCAATGGAGACACGACAATGAAGATCAAGCTGACCAGCATCTATGTCGACGACCAGGAAAAGGCTCTTCGTTTCTACACCGACGTCCTGGGCTTCACCAAGAAGGCCGACTTCACCAACGGGCCTTTTCGCTGGCTGACAGTCACCTCGCCTGACGATCCGGACGGCACTGAACTGCAGTTGGCCCTCAACGACAATCCGGCTGCAAAGACTTATCAGCAGGCCATCTTCAAGCAGGGCCAGCCGGCTCTGATGCTATTCACCGACGACATCAAGAGCGACCATGAGCGCATCAAGGCCAATGGCGGCAGCTTTGCCATGGCGCCGACCGCGGTGACCGGCGCGACCATCGCCCAGCTCAACGACACCTGCGGCAACCTCATTCAGCTTTCGCAGCTGGCGCGCTGGTAGGCAGCTCGATCCGTATCGTCATTTGCAAGGGAGGTTAGATTGAACTGGAGCAAATGGATCAGGCAGCTTCACCGCTGGCTGTCGATCATCTTCACCGTCACCGTCATTGCCAATTTCGCCGCCATGGCCATGGGCCCACCGCCCGCCTGGATCGTCTATTCGCCGTTGATCCCGCTTTTCCTGCTGCTGTTCAGCGGGCTCTACATGTTCGTGCTGCCCTATGCCGTCAGGTGGCGCAGCGAGCAGACGAGCGAGCGAACGGGATCGGCCTGATGGCGAAGGCAAAAGCAAAGGTTGCGCGATCCGTGGACGCGGAACCTGTCCTGCTTTCAGGCGGCAACCCGCAGATCGCCAAGGGCTATGGCGACGCGCCCGTCCAGGCCTATATCGCGGCGATGCCGGGCTGGAAGAGCGAGGTCGGGCGCCGGCTCGACCAGCTCATCGTTGAGGCCGTTCCCAACGTGCAGAAGGCCGTCAAATGGAACTCTCCCTTCTACGGAATGGAAGGCGAAGGCTGGTTCCTCGGCGTCCATTGCTTCGCCAGATACATCAAGGTGGCCTTCTTCCGCGGCCTGTCGCTGGAACCCGTGCCGCCCGTCGAATCCAGGAGCAAGGATACGCGCTATTTCCACATCCATGAGAGCGACCGGCTCGACGAGGAGCAATTCGTTTCCTGGGTGAAGCAGGCGAGCCAGTTGCCCGGTGAACGGATGTAAGCGCACGAAAGATCAAGCGTCGCCTCCCTGAAAAGGCCATGGTGGCGATCTCTTATCAAGCCCGAAGGAGAACCGGATATGCAAGAAGGCAGCACGCAGGACGACAAGTCTGCATCCGAGCTGATCGACGGAAGGATCAAGGAACTCGGCGACTGGCGCGGCGAGACGCTTGCCCGGCTCCGCGCCCTGATCAGGCAAGCCGCGCCGGAAGCCGTCGAGACATGGAAATGGCGCGGCGTGCCGGTCTGGGAGGATGCCGGCATCATCTGCACCGGCGAGACCTACAAGGCCGTCGTCAAGCTGACCTTCGCCAAAGGCGCGGCGCTGTCCGATCCCAAGAAGCTCTTCAACTCCAGCCTCGAAGGCAACACCAGGCGCGCCATCGATTTCAAGGAGGGCGACGCGGTCGACGCCGATGCCCTGAAGGCGCTCGTCCGCGAAGCCGTGGCCCTCAACAAATCCAAGGCTAAACGCTGAGAGACAGCTGGGGCGCTATCGGATTGATGTTGCCGGCTTTTTCTTCCGAGTCCCCGCACTCTGGATCGATACTATGCACAAAAATATCGGCATCAAGCGGCGTACGCATCCTTTTGTTGCTGAGCAACAACTCATAAAACAAATACTGAACAAATTTATCGGCTGTTAAGCCAGGCACGCTATCTGGATTGATGTCGCCAGTAACCGGACGACATGTGGGGAAAAACATCGTCTCAACCGGCGGATGAGCCAGTCGGACAGACACCGAGGGAGCCCGCGCACGCTCCATGGGAATGGGATGAAGCTGTCATCGACCGATGCCGCCCCGCGTCTCATCGGGCTCGTCTGGCCTTTCGTCGCGGTCGTCCTGATCCAGGCACTGGTTGCGACGCTTAGCCTCCACACGCTGTCAGCTGTCCGCGCCTATGTCGGCGGCGAAAGCCAATGGTCGAAGGGACAGAAGCACGCCATCTATTTCCTCAGCCTTTATGCCGACACCGGCCGGGGAGAGTATTTCAGCGAATATCGTCAAGCCATCGCCGTGCCGCTCGCCGATCGCGCCGCGCGGCTTGCGCTCGAACAGGCCGAGCCCGACGCGAATGCGGCCAGGCTCGGCTTTCTTGGCGGCAACAACCATCCCGACGATGTCGCCGGCATGATCTGGCTGTTCCGGAATTTTCGCGCCGTGAGCTATCTCGACATCGCCATCCGCCACTGGGCTACGGCCGACGAAATGATCCTCGCCATCGAAAGCCTTGGCGACGACATGCATCGCAGGCTCGAGAACGGACCGGCCTCGACGGCCGAGATCAGTCTCTGGAAGGCGCAAATCCACCAGCTCGATCTCCGGATCGGGCCGCTCTCCAAAGCCTTTTCCGACAGTCTGGGCGAGGGATCGCGCTTCATCAAGATGGCGCTGACGGCGGCCAATCTCGCCACCGCCGCACTGCTTATCCTGCTTGCCGTCTGGCGCACGCGCAAGCTGATGAAGCAACGCCAGGCCTTCCAGAACGCTCTCAATGCCGAGCGCGAGCGTGCCCAGATCACATTGGCTTCGATCGGCCAGGCCGTCATCAGCACCGATGCCGAGGGGCGGCTGGACTATATGAATGCCGGAGCGGAAAGGCTGCTTGCTTGTTCGCTGGCCGCCGCCAAGGGCAGGCCGGTCGCCTCATTGTTCCGGCTCGTCGACAAGGACAGCGGCGTCGAGGAGACCGATCTGGTCCCGCGCCTGCTGGCGGGCGAGCCGCGCCGCTCCAATGTGCGCCCGCAGCTTCTGGAGCGTCCCGACGGTTCGGTCGTGCCGGTGGCGCTGAACGGTGCTCCGCTGATCGTCTCCGGCACGGTCCTGGGGTCCGTCCTGGCCCTGCACGACATGACACGTGAGCAGGACTATATCGAGCGGCTGTCGTGGCAGGCATCGCATGATGCGCTGACCGGTCTCGTCAACCGCCGCGACTTCGAGAACCGTCTGGCGAGCGCGATCTCCGAAGCGCCGGAAAGGCCGCGCCGGCACGCGCTGATGTATCTCGACCTCGATCAGTTCAAACTGGTCAACGATACCTGCGGCCATGCCGCCGGCGACCAGCTGCTGCGCCAGATCTCGGTGCTGCTCGCCAATGAGCTGCCGCCCGGCGACATCCTGGCGAGGCTGGGCGGCGACGAGTTCGGCGTGCTGCTCTTCGATTGCGATACCGACTGTGCCGCCGCCACCGCCGAACGGTTGCGCGCGACGGTCCAGGATCTGCACTTTTCCTGGGAAGGGCGTCCCTTCAACACAAGCGTCAGCATCGGCATGGTCGAAGTCGCCAATGTCGGCATGACGCTGGAGGAGGTGCTGCGCGCCGCCGATGTCGCCTGCTACATGGCCAAGGAAAAGGGCCGCAACCGCGTCCAGATCCACAGCGACGGCGACACGGCGTTGCGCGAGCGCTTCGGCGAGATGGCCTGGGTGCAGCGCCTGCATGCCGCACTGGACGAGAACCGCTTCAGGCTGCATGCGCAGGAGATCGCGCCGCTGCGGGACGATATTGCCGAGCCAGGCGAGCATATCGAAATCCTGCTCAGGCTGACCGACGACGACGGCAGCTTCGTCACCCCGCAGAGCTTCATTCCGGCGGCGGAGCGCTACGGATTGATGCCCGCGATCGATCGCTGGGTGGTGCGCAACGCTTTCGCCACATTGGCGGCCAGACGCACCGATCCGCGCGCGACGCCGATATCCACCTGCGCGATCAATCTCTCCGGCGCCACGTTCGGCGACGAAACGTTTCTCGGCTTCATGCGCGAGCAGTTCGCCGCGCACGCCATTGCGCCCGAAACGATCTGCCTGGAGATCACCGAAACCAGCGCCATCGCCAATCTGACCGAGGCCATGCGTTTCATCGCCGACCTGCGCGGGCTGGGCTGCCGCTTCGCGCGCGACGATTTCGGCTCCGGCATGTCGTCCTTCGCCTATCTGAAGCATTTGCCGGTCGATTACCTCAAGATCGACGGCAGCTTCGTCAAGGACATGCTCGACGACCGCATCGATCGCGCGATGGTCGAGATGATCCATCATATCGGCAAGGTGACCGGAAAACGCACCATCGCCGAATTCGTCGAAAGCGACGGCATCGTCGAAGCCTTGAAAGCGATCGGCGTCGACTATGCGCAGGGCTATGCGATCGCGCGACCCCAGCCATTCGACGCGGCCGCGGTCCTGCACGGCGGGCACACGGCACAGGGTGCGGTGACGGATGCCTGGGACACGCTGGCCAAGACCCTGCGCCGCAAAGCTGGTTAGGCCTTGGCGCCGCTCGATCCGGCCGGCCTCTCCAACAGGATCGTCGGCTTTTCGTGATAGGTGGTGCGCAGGATCTCGCGATAGCCGTTCTTCTCGGCCACCTTGAGCGACGCGCCGTTTTCCGGATCGATGATGCAGACGGTTCTCGCCAGCCCCAACGCCTCGTCGCTCCAGGCGACAATCCGCCCGACGACTTCGCTCGCAAGCCCCTGGCCATGCGCCTCCGAGACCAGCGCCCAGCCTGCCTCCGGCACGCCTTCGATCGACGGCTCGATCTCGCGCTTCAGATCGTGGAACCCGGCCTCACCGATGAAGCGCTTCGTCTCCTTGTCCTCGATCGCCCAGAAACCGTAGCCGATCAGCGACCACAGGCCGGCATGGCGCAGGAAGCGCATCCAGCTCTCCTCGCGCGTGCGCGGCTTGCCGCCGATGAAACGGGTGACGGCGGGCTCCGCCCACATGACGGCATAGGTTTCAAAATCGTCCAGCCTGTGCGGCCGCAAAACGGTGCGCGCTGTTTTGAGAAGCGGCACGCCGGCTTCCGTCTTGATGCTCATGGCATTGCCCTCCATCGACGCGACAGCGCTTAGCAAAACAGCACGCTCGATCAAGAGCCAGGCCAATGCGTTGGCTCTTCCAGCCATAATGGCCAGGCACGGCTGCATCGCTATGGGCTTTTCGCCTGGCGATGCTAGTTTGCGCGCGAAACCAACCCAAAAGCGCAAGTCGACCGGAGACGCACCATGGACACCACGGACCTGTTGCTGGCGATCGCGCATCACCTTCTGGTGTTCTCGCTGGCCGGCATCATCGGCGCGGAGTTCGTGCTGGTGCGCGGCGATCTGGCAGCGGCGACGCTGAAGCGCCTTGCCGGCATCGATCGCTATTACGGCATCGTCGCCGCGCCCATCGTCATCGTCGGCGTCTGCCGTGTGTTCTTCGGCCTGAAAGGCTGGGAATTCTACATCTACAATTGGGTGTTCTGGGCAAAGATGGTGGCCTTCGCCATCGTCGGCCTGCTGTCAATCGCGCCGACCATGCGCTTCATCTCCTGGAACAGGCAGGCGAGCGGCAATCCGTCTTTCGCGGTGCCGGCGGCGGAACTGGCTTCGGTGAAGAACTATGTCCGCGCTGAGGGCTTCATCTTCCTGCTGATCCCCGTCTTCGCCGCGGCGATGGCGCGCGGCTACGGCTACTAGGCCTCGGCCGGAAACGTCTCGTCCAGTGGCGCGATCGGCACCAGCGGGGCCGGCACGTCGGTGGTCTTTTCCTTAGACTTGCAGATATCGGCGATGACGCAGGCCGGGCAATCGGGCTTGCGCGCCTTGCAGACATAGCGGCCGTGCAGGATCAACCAGTGATGCGCATGGCGCATGAATTCAGCCGGGATGACCTTGAGCAGCCCTTCTTCGACCTGCTCCGGCGTCTTGCCGGGCGCCAGCCCGATCCGGTTGCCGATGCGGAAGATATGTGTGTCGACCGCCATTGTGTGCTCGCCGAAGGCGACGTTGAGCACGACATTGGCGGTCTTGCGCCCGACGCCCGGCAGCTTCACCAGCTCGTCGCGATCCTGCGGCACCTGGCCCGCATAATCGTCGATCAGCGCCTTCGACAGCGCGATCACGTTCTTCGCCTTGTTGCGCCACAGACCGATGGTGCGGATATAATCGCCGACCTTGGCCTCGCCCAGCGCCAGCATCTTGGCCGGCGTATCGGCCGCCGCGAACAGCGCCTTCGTCGCCTTGTTGACCCCGGCGTCCGTCGCTTGCGCGGACAGCACCACCGCGACCAGCAGGGTGAAGGCGTTGACATAGTCGAGCTCGCCTTTCGGCTCAGGCCGCTGCACGCAAAAGCGCCGGAAAATCTCATGCACCTCGGCGGGGCTATAGAGCGACCGCGAGGCGGCCTTTCGCGGCCGCCGACCAGGCGCCCGGCTGCCACCGGCAGTGGAGGGTTGAGACTTTTTGACAGCTACGGATTTTTTCGATTTGGGAGGCGCCATTTCCTTCCTATAATATTCCCTCATGAGCGACACAAACGCCTCGTTCCAGGCCGACGAGCCATTTTTCCAAGCCTTGCTGACGCCGCACCGCTCTCTCGGCCGCACCGGCTTCCTGATCCTGATGGGAGCGCTTCTGTTCGGCTGGGCGGTCACCGGCGCCTTCTTCCTGGCGCACGGCGCCTGGCCGGTGTTCGGCTTCTTCGGCCTCGACGTGATCGCCGTCTACATCGCCTTCCGCGCCAATTACCGGGCCGCGCGCGCCCGCGAGGAAATCTCGGTCTCGCGCACCAGTCTCGACATTCGCAAGACAGCGCCGTCCGGTCGTTCGGAGGCGCATCATTTCAATCCGTTCTGGACGCGGTTTTCGATCGCCCGCCACAGCGAGATCGGCATCACCAAGATGGCCGTCGAAGCGCAGGGCAAGAGCGTGGCGATCGGCGGCTTCCTCAATCCCGACGATCGCGAGAGTTTTGCCACCGCCTTCTCGCGCGCGCTGGCGACCGCCAAGACACGCTGAGCATGATTCCGAACCGAAGATCCGCGTCAGCGAAAAGTGGACGCCGGTTTTCGGACAAGATCATGCTCGGAGCAAACAAGCCTTTCAGAACCGGTAGCGCAACAGCCTGCCGACCTTGCGCATCGCTGGGATGAGCTTCCAGAGACCGACGAACAGACGCGCCGACCAGCCCAGGCGCGCCCCTTGCTCCGGCTTGTAGGATGGGATCTCGCCGATGAAGCGAAGTTTGGGCACCGCCCGCTCCAATTCGCGCGGATCCTCTATGGCCCAATGGACTTCTGCGCCGGTTGCCTTGATGGCCGGATTGAGGCGCATCAGTTTCAGGCCGAACCGGCTATAGGCGTCGAACATCAGCTCGCCGCCGGCAAGATGCGAGACAAGCCGCGCAAGCAGCCGCGGTCCCTCCTCGGCTGGAAGATAGGGTGTCAGCCCCTCGGCCGCCACGATCGCCAGGCGATTGCGGGGCACCGCGGCCAGCCAGCCCGGTTCGGTCACCGAGGAAGCGATCAGATGGTAACGGTCCCTGGACGGATAGAGCCTGCGCCTGAGCTCGACGACGTCCGGATAGTCGACGTCGAACCAGTCGACGCCTTGCGGCGGGTCGACGCGAAATATCCGCGTATCGAGCCCGCATCCCAGATGCAGCACGATCGCGTCCGGATATCTTGCGAGGAAATCCGCGACGCAGACGTCCAACGTCTTCGCCCTGATCGCAAATCCCAGCCCGAGATTGCCGTCGACCTTGAGCCTTGCGAAATCATAGTCGATCTTGCGCACCGCCTCGTCGGCGAAGCGATCCTGAAGCAACGAATTGGGCAGCCGGCTCTCCAGCGCCTTGCCGTAGAGCGTCATCAGCAAGGTTTCCCTTGCCCCGGTCAGATCAACCTTTTCGCCGGCCATGATCGTCCTTGTCGGCTCGAAGCTCACTCTATCTGGGCGTGGATGGCAGGAAGGCAAGTTTCGGGTGGAGGCAAAGTTCTGGAAGACCGATATTCGGGACAAGGAGATATTGCCATGAACGCTCAGATGACCATGAATACCCGCATGAAACCGACCGCGATCCTCCAGAACGACATCACGCCGGAAGGCAGCGACTACGAGGTCGTGCGCCGCGCCATCGAGAAGATCAGCCTCGACTATCGCGACCAGCCCTCGCTCGAGGTCCTGGCCGAAGAGGTCGGCGAGACGCCCACCGGCCTGCAGAAACTCTTCACCCGCTGGGCCGGCCTGTCGCCCAAAGCCTTCCTGCAGGCGGTGACGCTCGACCATGCGCGCAGGCTGCTCGATGCCGGCATGCCGCTGCTGGAGACCTCGTTCGAGCTCGGCATGTCCGGTCCCGGCCGGCTGCACGACCTCTTCGTCACCCATGAGGCGATGTCGCCCGGCGACTACAAGACCCGGGGCGCGGGTCTCACCATCCGCTACGGCTACCACATCTCGCCTTTCGGCATCGCGCTGATCATGGTCACCGACCGGGGTCTCGCGGGCCTCGCCTTCTGTGACGCCGGCGGCGAGCGGGCGGCCTTCGCCGACATGTCCGGCCGCTGGCCGAACGCGACTTACGTCGAGGACATGTCGGCCACCCAGGCTTACGCCGCGCGGGTCTTCGACCCGACGCAATGGCGCGCCGACCAGCCGCTGCGCGTGGTGATGATCGGCACCGATTTCCAGCTTCGCGTCTGGGAAGCGTTGCTGCGCATCCCGATGGGCAGGGCCTGCACCTATTCCTCGATCGCGGCAAGCATCGGCGCACCCAGCGCCAGCCGGGCCGTCGGCGCGGCCGTGGGCGCCAACCCAATGTCCTTCGTGGTGCCTTGTCACCGGGCGCTGGGCAAGTCCGGCGCGCTCACCGGCTATCACTGGGGCCTGACGCGCAAACGCGCCATCCTCGGCTGGGAAGCGGGGCAAGTAGCGTCGTGAAGTCGACGGCCAAGGCCCTGTGGAGATCTTCCTAGCACTTTGATTTTGCGCATGATCCTTTCTAAAATCGGTTCCGATTTTCGGGGGCATGCGTTAGCCTCCCGCGCAACCAGCGGGAGGCACTTTCTTGATTATCGTTGTCGGCTCTATCAACCTCGACCTCATCGCCAATGTCGACCGCTTGCCGGCGCCGGGCGAGACGGTGCGCGGTTCCGGCTTCGCCACCGCGCCCGGCGGCAAGGGCGCCAACCAGGCCCTGGCCGCGGCGCGCGCCGGCGCGCAAGTGCGCATGGTGGGCGCGGTCGGCAAGGATAGCTTTGCCGCCGAGGCGCTCGCTCTTCTCAAGGCCGGCAATGTCGATCTGTCCGGTGTCGGCCAGAGCTTCGCCTCCACCGGCACGGCGTTGATCCTGGTCGGCGCCGACGGAGAGAACGTCATCGCCGTCGTGCCGGGCGCCAATGATTCGGTGGTGCCGGGCGATATCGCCAAGGCCTTCCTCAAAAAGGGCGACGTCGTGCTCTTGCAGCATGAGATCCCGCTGCAGGCGGTCGAGGCCACACTCGACGCGGCGCGCGCGGCGGGCGCCGTCAGCGTGCTCAACACCGCCCCTTTCCGTGCCGAGGCCGCCAGCTTCGTCGGCAAGGCCGACTTTGCCGTCGCCAACGAAACCGAGTTCGATCTCTATGGCGAGGCGCTGGCGCTTTCGGGGCGCGATCGCCCTGCCCGCATGCGCGACTATGCCAAGAAGACAGGCCGCGCCATCGTCGTCACGCTCGGGGGCGACGGCGTGCTGGCCGCCACGCCGGACGATTTCCTCACGGTTCCGGCGCTGAAGATCACGCCGGTCGACACGGTCGGCGCGGGCGACACCTTCTGCGGTTATTTCGGCGCCGGCCTGTCGTCCGGCCTGCCGCTTCAGGAGGCGCTCACCCGCGCCGCCGCGGCCGGCTCGCTCGCCTGCCTCAAACCCGGCGCGCAGCCGGCAATTCCACCGGCAAAGGATGTCGATGCCGCCTTGGCGGCGGCGCGGTAATGGCCATGCGTCCCGTCACCAAGCACGCAGTGCCGCCGGCCGGCGATATCTGCCGCCTCCCCGCTGTCGAGCTTGCAGGGAAGATCAGGCAGCGCCATTTGTCGGCGCGCGAGGTGGCCGGCGCTTTCCTCGACCGCATCGAGGCGGTGAACCCGCTGGTCAACGCCGTCGTTTCGCTGCGCGAGCGCGCCGATATCCTGGCCGAGGCCGACAGGGCCGATGCTCATCTGGCCCACGGCGGCGAGGCCGGATCGCTCTTCGGCCTGCCGATCGCCATCAAGGACCTCGCCCTGACCAAGGAGCTCAGAACCACCTTCGGCTCGCCGATCTTCGCCGATTTCATCCCCGACGTGGACGATTTCTTCGTCGAGCGCGTCCGCAAGGCCGGCGCCATCATCATCGGCAAGACCAATGTCCCGGAATTCGGGCTGGGCTCCAACACCTACAATCCGGTCTTCGGGCCGACGCTCAACGCCTTCGACCCGGCGCTGACCGCCGGCGGCTCGAGCGGCGGCGCGGCCGTGGCGCTGGCGCTCGACATGGTGCCGGTCGCCGATGGCAGCGACTTCGGCGGCTCGCTGCGCAACCCGGCAGCCTACAACAATGTCTACGGCTTCCGTCCCTCGCAGGGCCTTGTGCCTGCAGGCCCGGACTTCGATGTCTTCCATTCGCAGATGGGCGTCGAAGGGCCGATGGGCCGCAACATTCGCGACATCGCGCTTTTGCTCGACGAACAGGCCGGCTATCACCCGCGCGCGCCGCTGTCATATGCCAAGGAGGGTTCGTTCCTCGACGGCTTGAGCGCGAAAGCGTCCGGCGGCCGCATCGCCTGGCTGGGCGACCTCGGCGGCCACCTGCCGACGGAACCGGGCGTGCTCGACCTTTGCGAGGCCGCGCTTGCCCGCTTCGCCGCTGCATCCTTCCGCAGCGAGGCCCTGGTTCCAGATGTCGATTTCGAGGCGCTCTGGCAGGCCTTTGTCACCTTGCGCCAGGCGAGCAGCGGCTGCGGGCTGAAGGCGCACTACGACGACCCGGCAAAACGCAAACTTCTGAAGCCCGAGGCTGTCTGGGAAGTGGAGCAGGCGATGGGCCTGACCGCGCCGCAGGTCCATGCCGCCAGCGTCCGGCGCACCTCGTGGCACCGAACGCTGCTTTCGCTGTTCGAGCGTTTCGACCTGATCGCGTTGCCGACCGCGCAGGTCTTCCCATTCGACGTCACGACCCACTGGCCGCGCGAGGTCGCGGGACGACCCATGGACAGCTATCACCGCTGGATGCAGGTCTCCGCCTTCGCCACCCTGGGCGGCTGCCCGGCGCTTAGCGTCCCGGCGGGGTTCGACGAGAAAGGCCGACCCATGGGCATGCAGTTGATCGGCCGCCCACGCGGCGACCTCGCTGTGCTCAAGGCTGGCGCCGCCTATGAGGCGATATTGCCGTGGACGGCGGGCGCCTGCTGAGCAGCCTCTGAATCGGGCAAGTCGGCACCGCTTGCGCCAACAGTGAAGCCGTGCATTGATCCAGCAGCCACCGCCGCATCACCTCTGTCCGTCCGAGGAAAGACCATGTCGCTGGAACTTTACGCAACCTATGTCGTTGCCTGCATCGTCATCATCCTGGTGCCCGGTCCGACGGTGACGCTGATCATCGCCAACAGCATCCGCCACGGCTCGCGCGCGGGCCTGGCCAACGTCGCCGGCACCCAGGCCGGGCTCGCGATCATGATCGCCATCGTCGGCATCGGCCTCAACACGCTGATCGCCGGCATGGGCCACTGGTTCGAGTGGGTGCGGCTGATCGGCGCCGCCTATCTGATCTGGATGGGCGTGCAGATGTTCCGCTCCAAGGGCACGCTCAATCCTGACGGAACGGCGAGAAAACCGCGCGGCGGCTTCTTCCTGCAGGGTTTTCTGGTGGCGATCAGCAATCCGAAGACCTTGGTCTTCTTCGGCGCCTTCTTCCCGCAGTTCATTGCGCCACAGGGCAATTACACGCTACAGATCGTCGTGATGGGCCTGACCGCGATGACCTTCGCCCCCATGTCGGATTCGACCTATGCCCTTGCCGCGGGCCGCGCCGGGCGCGTTCTGTCGGCCAGCCGCGTCAGGCTGATGTCCAGGATCAGCGGCAGCTTCCTGGTCGGCGGCGGGCTATGGCTGGCGTTTTCGAAGGCGAAGTGAGCGACGGACCCGCCGTCCCCCCAATTATTTTTGCAAGCATATTGAAGAGCTGTGAGCGCCCCCACAACTCTTGGTCATGAACAAGTCAAACGTTTCCTTTCGGAATCGCTTGCTTATTTGGCGATACGAGTACAGCGACGCCATCCTCGGCGTCGCTTTCTTCTGCGCCTTGGCACTGACGGTTGGGGCTTCCGTCTTAAGGCTGCAGAACGATCCTGTCGTTGCAACGCAACGTGTGACGGGCGTAGTTGAGCATGTCAGCTTGGCACCTATTAATCCCAAAGCCGCAGTTGGTCGCGGGATCTACTATATCTACGACGTCCGTCTTCAAGACGACAATGCGCTGGTCTTGGTCGATGGCGATGTGGGGACTCCTCACTCTATCGGCTCGATCATCCCCATCGAGCGGCAGCACCACAAGCGGGGCGTCGACACCTACCGATTGTTCAACGGGTGACGGCGCACGCCTTGTAATCCTCGACGGTCAGTTGAGTCGCCCCAGCCTCTCGACCAGCAGCGCGAAGAAGCCGTCATGGTCGATGTCACGCATCACCATGGCGTTCTTTTTCCGCTTGGTGACACCCCACCAGTCGATCACCGTCATGCCAATGGTGAGCTCCGACGCGGTCTCGACGCTGACGTTGCAGTGGCGGCCCTTGAACAGCTCCGGCTTGATCAGATAGGCGATCACGCACGGATCGTGCAGCGGTCCGCCATCGGTGCCGTATTTTTGCTCGTCGTAGCGCTCGAAAAACTCCAGCATCTCGGCGGTCGCGGTGCCGACCTTGGTGCCGAGCTGGCGGAAAGCCTGCGTGCGCTTGGACGTGGTCAGCGCCTTGTGGGTGACGTCGAGCGGCATCATCACGATCGGAATGCCCGACTTGAACACCAGATCGGCGGCCTGCGGGTCGACATAGATGTTGAATTCGGCGGCCGGCGTGACATTGCCGCCCTCGAAGAAGCCGCCGCCCATCAAGACGATTTCCTTGATGCGGGGCGCGATTCTCGGCTCGCGGATCAGCGCCAGCGCGATGTTGGTGAGCGGTCCGAGCGGGCAGAGCGTGATCGTGCCGCTTTCCTCGCGCATCAGCGTCTCGACGATGAAATCGACGGCGTATTGTTCCTGCAACGGCATGGTCGGCTCCGGCAGTTGCGGGCCGTTCAGGCCGGTCTTGCCGTGCACCTCCTCGGCGGTGACGAGTTCGCGCGCCAGCGGCCGGATGGCGCCGGCATGGACCTTGATGTCGGGCCGGCCGGCCAGTTCGCAGATCTTGCGGGCGTTGTTCTGGGTCAGTTTCAGCGGCACGTTGCCGGCAACCGCAGTGATGCCGACGATCTCCAGCTCCGAACTGCCGAGCGCCAGCAATATGGCGACGGCATCGTCCTGGCCGGGATCGGTGTCGATGATGATCTTTCTGGACTGGGGCATTTCAATTCCTTTGGGGAGTCTTTTTGGGCGGGATTTAGAGCATGATCCCGAAAAGTGGGACCGGTTTTCGGACAAGATCATGCTCCAACGAAGTGCTGAACCAGGATGGCGGTTCAACGAAACGTCATCCTGATTTCAGTGGCTTGAACTTGATCGCGCGGCGGACCATATCAAGACCATCGGGAAAAATGCCATCCGGGTTTTTCCAGTTTGTGTCGCTCTTCAGAGGACAGTGTAACAATGAGTCGAATGACGCCCTTCTCCAGCCCGCTTCTTCTGGGCTTCGATGCTATGGAAAAGACGCTTGAGCGTCTGGCGAAGTCCGGCGACAGCTATCCCCCGTACAATATCGAGCGCCTCAACGCCGCCGATGGCAAGGCCGAAAGGCTGCGCATCACGCTGGCCGTTGCCGGTTTCGCCGAGAGCGACCTCGATGTCACCACGGAGGAAAACCAGCTAATCGTGCGCGGACGTCAGACTGACGACACCGAGCGCGAATTCCTCCACCGCGGCATCGCCGCGCGCCAGTTCCAGCGCTGTTTCGTGCTGGCCGACGGCATGCGGGTGATCGCGGCGGAGCTGAAGAACGGCCTGTTGTCGGTCGATCTCGACCGGCCGGAGGCCGAGCGGCTGGTACGGAAAATAAACATATCGGTGAAAGACTGATCTTTGCCGATGGCTCTATGCGAGGCGGCCAATCCTGGCGTCCTCGCGCCAAGGAGGCTTGAAATGACCAGAACTGACGAAACGACCACCATGACCAGCGGCGAACTCGCCCATCTCGGCGAAGGTTCGGTCGCCTATCTCAGGAAAGTGTCGAGCGACGACCTGCGCGGCCGCTTCCCCGGCCTCGACGAAATCGCGCCCGGTATGGAGCTGTGGGCGCTGTTTGCCGCCAACGGCCAGCCGATCCTGCTTTCCGATGCCCGTGACCGGGCGCTGGCGGGTGCGCTGGAGAACGACCTGACCACAGTCGCGATCCACTAACGCGACCCCTGGCCTTCGAGACTCCTGGCCTTCGAAATTAAAAGGGCCGCCCACGGCGACCCTCCGAAGGTTTCAATCCTAAGATTTCAGGCCGCGTGCGAGGCCTGTGTGTCCGACAGCAAAGCGTGGATCGCCACCGCGTCGCGCGTCCCCCTGATCTTGGCCACCGTGTCGGCGTCGCGCAGCACCCGCGCGATGCGCGACAGCGCCTTGAGATGGTCGGCGCCGGCGCCTTCCGGAGCAAGCAGCAGGAACACCAGGTCGACCGGCTGGTCGTCGAGCGCCTCGAAATCGACCGGCGTTTCCAGTCGGGCGAAGACGCCGGCGATCCGCTTCACGCCGGCGAGCTTGCCGTGCGGAATGGCGATGCCGTTGCCGACGCCGGTCGAGCCCAGCCGCTCGCGCTGCAGGATGGTGTCGAACACCTCCCGTTCCGGAATCCCCGAAATCGCCGACGCCCTCTCCGACAGCAATTGCAGAAGCTGCTTTTTGGAATTCGCTTTCAACGCCGGCATGATCGCCGGGACGCTGATGAGATCACTGAGATCCATGCTTGAAAAATCCCTTGCTCGCCTGCCGCGCCAGTCGTCGCCCCCTCGCGCGGCTGGCTTTTTATCCCTGCGCGACTTTGGTCGTCGACGGATCGATCCAGCCGATATTGCCGTCCGGCCGGCGGTAGACGATGTTGAGATGGTCGGTTCCGGCGTTGCGGAACAAGAAGACCGGGCTGTCGCTGTTGTCGAGTTCGATGACCGCCGACGCCACCGACATGGTCCGCAGCGTCATGCTTGATTCGGCGACGATGACCGGAGCGAAGTCCTCCGGAATATCTTCCTCATCGTCGGTGAGAGGAGCCATCACGGTGTAGGCGATGTCGGTCGGCTCTTCGCCATTGCCGTTGCCCGTATTGCGCGACTTCAGCCGGCGCTTGTAGCGCCGCAGCCGTGTTTCAAGGCGGTCGGCGGCCGCCTCGAAGGCCAGCGTCGGATCCTGGGCGTCGCCGGTCGCCTGCAGCGAAGCGCCGGAATCGAGCCGGACCATGCAGTCGGCGGAGAAACGCGACCCCGATTTGATGACCGTGACATGTCCTGAAAAACCCCGATCGAAATATTTCTCGATCGCCTCGCCGACCCGGTCGTTGATGCGCGTACGGAACGCATCGCCGATGTCCATGTGTTTTCCCGAAATGCGTAGATTCATCTGAAAACTGACCTTCCTTGCTCAGGCTTCAAACTGTTCCCGAGTTTATACCCGTGGTGCGCGCGCACAAGCTTTGCAGCGGCATGCGCGCCGATTTTAGACCCGAACTTTCCGGTTGATCACAAGTCGCCTTCTTGGCCGTCCGCGGCCTTGTCTGACGGACCCATTCGCAAGCTGGCATTACCGCCCTGCTCATGCGGGCGGGCTTCTAGCCACTTCATTGCGGCTTGTCAATCAAGCATGGGAATTGTGGAGAATAGTCGAGATTCCGGGGGCGGCCTAGCGGCCGGCGTTCGCCAGCGCTCGCTTCTCCCGCCGCCGCTGCACCGACGATGGGATGTTCATGCCTTCGCGGTATTTCGCGACGGTACGGCGCGCGATATCGACGCCGCTTTCCCTGAGCATGTCGACGATGGCGTCGTCGGAAAGCACGTCGGCGGGCTTTTCCTCGTCGATCATCTGCTTGATGCGGTCGCGCACGGCCTCGGACGAATGCGCTTCGCCGCCTTCGGCCGAGGCGATCGACGCGGTGAAGAAATAGCGCAGCTCGAAAACGCCGCGCGGCGTCAGCATGTATTTGTTGGCGGTGACGCGGCTGACGGTCGATTCATGCATGCCGATGGCGTCGGCCACTGTGCGCAGGTTGAGCGGCTTGAGGTGGCGCACGCCGTGGACGAGGAAGGCATCCTGCTGCCGCACGATCTCGGACGCCACTTTGAGGATGGTCTTGGCCCGTTGGTCGAGACTGCGCGTCAGCCAGTTGGCGTTCTGCAGGCATTCGGCGAGAAAGTCCTTTTCCGCCTGGTCCTTGGCGTGGCTCGAAATGCGGGCGAAGTAGACATTGTCCACCAGCACGCGCGGCAGCGTGTCGGCGTTGAGCTCCACCGCCCAGCTGCCGTCATTGGCGGCGCGGACCTCGACATCGGCGACGATCGCATCGCTCGCGCCGCCCGAAAACGCCAGGCCGGGGCGCGGATCGAGCGCGCGGATCTCGGCCAGCATGTCGAGCAGATCCTCCTCGTCGACGCCGCAGATGCGTTTCAGCGTCTGGAAATCCCGCCGCGCCAGAAGCTCCAGATTGGCGACCAGCGCCTTCATCGCCGGATCGAGCCGGTCGCGCGCAGCAAGCTGCAGCGACAGGCACTCGGCAAGGTCGCGCGCGAAAAGTCCCACCGGCTCGAAGGTCTGGCAGACGCCAAGCACATGCGCCATCGCCGCCTTATCCGCGCCGAGCCGGACCGCGATCTCATCGAGTTCGGTGCGCAAATAACCGGCTTCGTCGAGCCCGTCGGCCAACTCACCCGCGATCAGCCGCTCGCCGGGGCTGAGCGAAGCAAGCGCGATCTGCTCGCCGACATGCTCGCGCAGCGTAATGGCGGCCGCGGCCATGTCGCCGACGTCGAACCCCTCGGACGATGCTGCGCCCGCGCCGCCCCCAGCGGCCGACTTCCATTGCGCCGTGAGATCCGGCCCCAGCCTCTCGCTGGTGCCTGGATCGTCGGGAAACAGGTTCTCCAGGGAAGAATCGAGCTTTTGCGAGATCGCTTCCGCGCTCCACTCCGTCTCGCCCTCGAACCAATCGCCTTCGGTATCCTTTTCCGGCGACGCCTCGCTTTTCTGGGATAGATCGCCGGCGGCATCGTCCTGCGGTTCGGCCCGTTCCAGCAGCGGGTTGCGCTCGATCTCCTCGTCGATGAAGCGCTCGAGCTCGACATGGGTGAGCTGCAGCAGCCGGATCGACTGCATCAGCTGCGGCGTCATCACCAGCGACTGGGACTGTCTGAGCTGCAGTTTGGCTGCCAGCGCCATGGTGTGATTCAAACACCTCGTCTACGCATCGGACTGTGCCGAAGCAGATTTTCCCGGCCAGGCATAGAAACTGGCCCGGCTTTTGCTTGTCAAGGAAAACGCTAGCAGTTGCGGCTTACCGGAGCGTTATCGAGCGCTAAAATGACCGAAAGCCGTGACGCGGCCATCGAAACCGCGTCGGAACCCGCGGGTCAGAGCGTAAAACCCTCGCCGAGATAGAGACGCCGCACATCGGCGTTGGCGACGATCTCATCGGCGCGGCCATGCGTCAGCACCTGGCCGGCATGGATGATGTAGGCGCGGTCGATCAGGCCGAGCGTCTCGCGCACATTGTGGTCGGTGATCAAGACGCCGATGCCGCGCGCCGTGAGATGGCGAACGAGCTGCTGGATGTCGGCGACGGCGATCGGGTCGATGCCGGCGAAGGGCTCGTCGAGCAGCATATAGGCCGGCCGCGTCGCCAGCGCCCGCGCGATTTCAAGGCGACGCCGTTCGCCGCCCGACAGCGACATGGACGGCGCCTTGCGCAGATGGCTGATGTGAAACTCCTCGAGCAGTTCGTCGAGCGTGCGCTCGCGTTCCTTGCGGCTCTTTTCCACCACCTCCAGCACGGCGCGAATGTTCTGCTCGACATTCAGGCCGCGAAAGATCGACGCTTCCTGCGGCAGGTAGCCGATGCCGAGGCGAGCACGCCGGTACATCGGCATCGAGGTGACATCGAAGCCGTCGATTTCGATCGAACCTTCGTCGACGGGAACAAGGCCGGTGACCATGTAGAAACAGGTGGTCTTGCCTGCGCCGTTGGGGCCGAGCAGGCCGACCGCCTCGCCGGCGCGCACGCCGAGCGTCACCCCGCTCACCACCTTGCGGCCCTTGTAGCTCTTGGTCAGCCCCTTGGCGATCAGGGTGCCCTTGAACTTCGCCTTGTCGGTGCCGACCGTCGCCGGCGCAGCGGGTTGTGCGGCCGCCCGTCCCGGAAGACGAGCCAGCAGCGAAGTCACGCCGGCCATTAGTTGCTCGACGCTCCCTGCTGCTGCGCGTCCTGTTTCTGCGGCTTGAACATCATGATGACGCGCGGACAGCCCTCGACGTTGCCGAGGCCGCTCTTCATCTGCACGGTGAGCTTGCAGCCCTTGAGCACATTGTCGCCCTGCGACAGCACCACTTCCTTGCCCGAAAGCACCAGCACCTGCGTCTTCATGTCGAATTTGCCGGTGTCGCCGGTGGCGATCTGGTCGTTCGATTTGATGTAGACTTTGTTCTCGACCTCGAGGTGGTCGATATTGGCCGCGCCCGTCATCGCCGACGCGCCGGCCGCCGCGCTTTTGTCAGCTTTTGGGTCCTTGACGTAGTAGACCGTCATCTTGCCGGCTTTGAGCAGGGTCGGCCCTTGATTGACGGTGACGTTGCCGCTGAATATGGCCATGCTGTCGGCCTGGCGGACCTCAAGCTTATCGCTTTCGATCTGGATCGGCTGGTCGCCTGACAGTTTCAACCCCGGGATCTGGCTGGTCGCGCTCGATTGCGCGAACGAATGCACGGTTGCCAAAAGCAGCAATGCGGAAGCAGCGCCCGGAAGCCATGCGGATTTACTGCGACGCATTCTGTTCTCCACCGTTTACCCCCGCTGCCTTCAGCGCAGTTGGATCTATGTTGACGCGAACCCGGTTCTCGAAGACCACGAGCCTGCCATTGTCCTCGACCGACATCGAATCCGCGGTGATGCGCGACCCGCCGCGGCTGACGTCGACCGGATTGCTCGTCTTCATAGAGCCTTTGCCCATGTCTAGGAAGATCGATTTGAACTTCGCCACCAGGCCGTCCGTCGTCGTCACGCTGACCTCGCTGGTCAGGTCCATCGTATTGGCGTCGCGATTGTAGATACCGTGCGCAGCGTCGACCGACACGATGTTGTCGGTAGCGACGGGCAGTTTGGCATTGATGCCGTCGAGGTCGATGACGGCTTGCTGCCCGACATCCTGCGTCGCCCGGGTCGCCGTAAGCGAATAGGGCAGCTTCTGCTTGGTGAAGCCGTTGAGCTTCGGATTGGCCATCACCAGCTTGCCGTCGGAGAACGCCGTACCATCGGCCTGCACCGAGACGGACAGGGGCGCCTTGAGGTAGGAGTAGACCGGAAAGGCGACGGCGATCGCGACCGCGAGCAGCGGCACGGCGAATTTCAGCACGCGGACGCGGCGGGAGTGCCGCTGCGCGCGGTTGAAGGCATCGCCACGCGTGCCGTCTTGGCTCGCGGGAGCCGATGCCTCACCGGCATCGCTCGTTTCGTCAGATCGCGCCAACATGACTTTTCTAATGGACCTTTGCCCGCCCAAACACCGCCTATAGGTGGTATGCCGGCACCTACAAGCAAGCACAAGCGGAGGAAAACTGCAAAAATGTGACAACTGCCGCCCGCAAAATCGAGAGGAATCCGGCGAGACGGCTTGTACTTCATAGCAGATACGGACTGCTTGCGTTAATTTTTCGTGAGGCCGGCGTCAACGCCGAAGCCCCAAACCAGGTCTTTCAAGGCAATTCCAGGACAAGTCCGAGCGGTTTTCCGACGGGAATTGCATCAGGACAAGGAATAGTGCGTATCACCATTCCGTGAAGCGGTGACCGCTCCAGGAAACGGTAGCCGTGCGCCGAGGCTTGCTTTAAAAGCGTGCTTCCACCCATCCACGAGGCTGACGATGGCAATGAGAGCCGACGACCTGATCGACCGCCGCCGCTTGCGCCGCAAGCTGACGTTCTGGCGCGTCGCCGCGTTTCTGGTTCTGGCGGCTGCAATTATCGCCTTCTCGGCCTGGGTCTATGACGACAATTTTACCGGCCGGGCAGTGCCTCATATCGCCAAGGTCAAGATTGAAGGCACCATCACCGAAGACGAGGAACTGCTCAAAAGGCTGGAAGCTATCCGCACGTCGCCGGAGGTGAAGGGCGTCATCCTCTCGATCGATTCGCCCGGAGGCACCACGGTCGGCGGAGAGTCGATCTTCGATCAGGTGCGCAAGCTTGCCGGCGACAAGCCGGTGGTGGCCGAAGTCGGCACGCTGGCGGCATCCGCCGGCTACATGATCGCCAGCGCCGCCGACCACATCGTCGCCCGCAAGACCTCCATCGTCGGCTCTATCGGGGTGCTGATCCAGTATCCGGACGTCAGCGGCCTCATGGATAAGCTCGGCATCAAGCTTGAGGAAGTGAAATCGTCGCCGCTCAAGGCTTCGCCCTCGCCCTTCAAGCCGACCAATGACGACGAGCGCGCCATGGTGCGCAAGCTGATCCTCGACAGTTACGACTGGTTCGTCGGCATCGTCGCCGACCGCCGCAAGATGACGCATGATCAGGCGCTGGCGTTGGCCGACGGTTCGATCTTCACCGGCCGCCAGGCTTTGGCCAACCATCTGGTCGACGCCGTCGGCGGCGAGCAGGAGGCGATCGACTGGCTGGCGACAAAGGGCGTGGACGGCAAGCTCAAGGTCGTCGAGTGGAAGGACAAGGACAGGCGCGGCGGTTTCCTGTTTTCCCAGTCGATGGCAAAAATGGCGGCCAAGGCGCTCGGCCTGCCCGATGCCGGCGGCGATGTCATTCACGAGCTCGGTGCCGACCGCTTGTTTCTTGACGGTCTCGTTTCGGTCTGGCACCCTTGAGGGCCGTTGGTACCAGCCAAAAAAGCAATAAAATCATCCTGATAATCGATCGCTGTGGTTTTACGGGGAACGTTGTATGATCAAATCCGAGCTTGTGCAGATCATTGCTGCACGCAACCCGCACCTTTTTCTGCGCGATGTCGAAAACATCGTCGGCGCGATCTTTGACGAGATCACCGATGCGCTTGCCGAGGGCAACCGGGTCGAATTGCGCGGTTTCGGCGCCTTTTCGGTGAAAAACCGTCCCGCCCGCACCGGCCGCAATCCGCGCACCGGCGAATCCGTCGAAGTCGAGGAAAAGTGGGTGCCGTTCTTCAAGACCGGCAAGGAGTTGCGCGAAAGGCTGAACGGCGGCAAATAGGCGCCGCGCCGGCGGGTTGAAACGGGATCTTGGCGCAAAGCCGCTTCACCATGGAGATCTGATGTTCAATCGCTTCATCCTCGTCGTGGTCTTCGTGCCGCTGGCAATCATCCTGATCGCGCTCGCCGTCGCCAACCGCGGCGCCGTCGCCTTCACGGTCGACCCATTCCATCCCGGCAACCCGGCGCTGACGCTGAGCCTGCCGCTTTTCATCCTCCTGTTCCTGGCTTTGGCCATCGGCATGGTCGTTGGCAGCTTGGCCACCTGGGTGAAGCAGGGTCGCTATCGCAAGCTCGCGCGCCAGCGCGGCCTCGAGGCGGAGAACCTGCGCCAGGCGGTGAGCCGCGCGCCCGTGGCGCCCAACGGACCGGCGCTGCCCAGGCCGACGAATTAGAGTATGATGCCGAAAACCGCGAAGCGGCTTTCGGGCGACATCATGCTCAATCTTTAGCTAACGCCTCACGGAGCCTCCGATGCTGACCATTTCGGCCGCCGAGGTCGACCGCGCGCTGACCTTTCCGGGCCTTGTCGAGACATTGCGCACCGCCTTCCGCGAAGGCGCCGTGCAGCCGGTTCGCCATCATCATGGCGTGGAGCGCCCGGATGGCGCCGCCTCGACCCTGCTTTTGATGCCGGCCTGGACCGACTTCAACGCCGCCGGCACCTCTGCGGGAGGCCATATCGGCGTCAAGATCGTCACCGTGTCGCCGGACAACAACACAAAAGGCAAGCCGGCGGTGATGGGCCTCTACCTTTTGCTGGACGGCGTCACCGGCGAGCCGCAGGCGTTGATCGACGGCCAGCGGCTGACCCAGTGGCGCACGACCTGCGCCTCGGCGCTCGCCGCCTCCTATCTCGCCCGCAAGGACGCCTCGCGGCTTCTGGTGATCGGCGCCGGCGCGCTGTCGCCCTTCCTTGCTAAGGCGCATTCGGCGGTCCGGCCGATCACATCCATCCGCATCTGGAACCGCACGCCGGCCAATGCCGAAAAGGTGGCAGCCGCCTTGCGCGCCGAAGGCTTTCCGGCGAGTGCCGCCGGCGATCTCGACGCCGAGCTTGCCGAGGCCGACATCGTCGCCTCGGCGACGATCTCGAACACGCCGCTGGTCAAGGGCGCGCTGCTGAAACCGGGCGCCCATGTCGATCTCGTCGGCGGCTTCACGCCCGATATGCGCGAGGCCGATGACGACGCCATTTCCCGCGCCCGCGTCTATGTCGACACCCGCGCCGGCGCCACCAAGGAGGCGGGCGACATCGTCCAGCCGCTGGCCTCGGGCGTGCTGAAGCCGGAAGCGATCGTCGCCGATCTGCACGAACTCGCGCGCGGCGAGAAACAGGGCCGGCAAGACGACAGCGAGATCACGCTGTTCAAGTCGGTTGGCGCGGCGCTTGAGGATCTCGCCGCCGGCATCGCCGTCTACAAGGCGCTCAAGTAGCCGCTAATGCATGTCGCGCAAAAGTGACCTCGGTTTGGAGTGCGCCCCTGGGGGTGGACAATGATCAGGCCGCTGTTTTGCCAGTCTGCCGGATGTGTTGATCTCGAACTGCTGCGGGCTCAGATAACCGAGCGCTGAATGAAGTCTGCGGGTGTTGTAAACCTCCTCTATGAAGCGGG